>NZ_JBCNYA010000012.1:0-121169 GCF_049727805.1 Frateuria sp. YIM B11624 | reverse complement strand
TACACGACGCTCTTCCGATCTCGACAACGGTGGGCTGAAGCCCACCCTACGGCGCGGCGGCGGGTGCTCCAGCTTCCCGTCGCACCCGCGCCTTTCGCCGTCGCGCCAAGCGCGCGATCGCCACGGCGTGCATCAGCCTGATCCGACCCCTCGCTGCGGACACGGACGACGCGAACGGTCCGCCCCCTGTCCTGCGCCCGCCCCTGTCGCGCCACAAAACCCGGCAATAATGCGTGCGCACCTCAAGGAAAGGGGATCGTCATGTGGCATGTGTCGGTGGCGCGCCCGGCGCGCCGGATCGGATGGTGTCTGCTCGTGCTGGGATGGGCCGCGCTGGCCGGCTGCAACCGCCCTGTACAGGACAAGCCGGCGCTGCAGGGCGCGCCCGCCGCCAGTTCCACCACGCATGCGGCGGCCGGCAAGGCGGGATTCGTGCTGGCCTCGGCCGGCTCCGACCAGCGGGGTACGCGCACCGCGCTGGTGCTGCACTTCAACGCGCCGCTGGCGGCGGCGCAGCCGTTCGACCGCCAGCTCGCGGTCACCGGCCCCAACGGCGAGGCGGTGAGCGGCAGCTGGAGCCTGGACGACGACGGCAGGACGCTGCGCTTTCCCTTCGTGCAGCCCAACACCCACTACGCCGTGCTGCTGCATGCCGGCCTGCTCGCCGCCGACGGGCATACGCTGGGCCACGAGCTCAAGCGCGACATCTATTCCGGCAGCGTGCCGCCGGCGGTGGGCTTCGCCTCGCACGGCAGCGTGCTGCCGGCGCGCGGCAGCCGCGGCCTGCCGCTGGTTTCGGTGAACGTGCACGACGCGGACGTCGAGTTCTTCCGCGTGCACGACGATGCGCTGTCCGACCTCTATTGCGCCTACCCGGCCAACAAGCACCGCGACAACTACGAGCTCGACCACGAGATCAATCCGTGGGACCGGTGCGAGCATGGCGAGCGCCTGCGGCGGCCGATCACCGACATGGCCGATTCGGTCTATGCCAACCACTACACCCTGGGCGGCGACGACAACGAGCGCACCGTGACCTACCTCCCGATCCAGCGCATCCGCGAGCTGCAGCGACCGGGCGTGTACATGGCGGTGGTCAAGCAGGGTGGCACCTTCAAGGGTTCCTACGACAGCGCGATCTTCTTCGTCAGCGACCTGGGGCTGCACCTGCGCATGTACCGCGACAACGCGCTGCTGCACGTGGCCTCGCTGCGCGACGGCTCCCCGGTGGCCGGCGTGGCGGTGGAGATCGACGGGCCGGACGGCGAGGCCAGGCTCAAGGCCACCACCGACGGCGACGGCAACGCGCTGATCGCCTACAAGCTCGATCCGTCCGACGTGCTGATCGCGCGCCACGGCGACGACGTCTCGGTGCTGCCGTTCAACCGGCCGGCGCTGGACATCTCCAATTTCGACGTGACCGGCCGCAAGCAGGCGCCCTTCGAGGTGTACGCCTGGTCCGGCCGCGACCTGTACCGGCCGGGCGAAACCGTGCGCGTATCGGCACTGCTGCGCGACTATGACGGCAAGCCGATGAAGCCGCAGTCGCTGTTCGTGCGCCTGAAGCAGCCCGACGGCCGCGCGCTGGCCGACCAGCGGCTGGAACCGTCCGACCTCAACTACTACGCGCTCAGCCAGGCGATCCCGGAGGATGCGCCGACCGGACTGTGGCAGCTCGAGTTCCGCCTCGACCCCGCGGCGAAGGAGGCGGTCGACGCCTTCCCGTTCCACGTCGAGGAGTTCCTTCCCGAGCGGCTGAAGCTGGAGCTGGGCAGCCCGCAGGCGCGCCTGGCGCCGGACGAGCCGCTCAGGCTCCAGGTGCAATCGAGCTACCTCTACGGCGCGCCGGCCGACGGCAACCGTTTCACCGCCAAGCTGCTGGTCGCGCCGGAGGTGCATCCGCTGGACAGCCTCAAGGACACCTTCTTCGGCGATCCCACGGTGGACCTGCCCAAGAGCGCCAACGACGTGCTCGACGCCCGGCTCGACGCCAAGGGCGGCCTCGCGCAGGACGTCGCGCTGCCCGACGATGTGAAGCCCATCGCGCCGCTCGCCGTCACGCTGTCGGGCAGCGTCTACGAGACCGGCGGCCGCGCGGTCACGCGCCTGCTCAAGCGCACGTACTGGCCGGCGCCGCAGCTGGTCGGCGTGCGCCCGCTGTTCGATCCGAAGCAGGGCGCCGAGAGCGAGGGCCAGGCCGCGTTCGAGATCCTGCGCGCCGACGTCGACGGCAAGCTGGTCGCCGGCCGTCACCTGAAGGTGCGCCTGCAGCGCGAGCTGCGCGACTTCTACTGGCTCTACGAGCATGGCGACGGCTGGAAGTCCGACGCGCACCATCAGCTGCAACTGATCGAGGAGAAGGACGTCGACGTCGCGGCGGGTGAGCGCGTGCACGTGGACTTTCCGGTGGAGTGGGGCGGTTACCGGCTGGAGGTCTACGACCCGCAGACGAAGCTCACCACGGTGTTCCCGTTCTTCGCCGGCTGGAGCTGGGACGACGAGAACCTGGGCAAGGAGGCGCGCCCGGACAAGGTGAAGCTGCAGCTGGACAAGGCGCGCTACCGCGCCGGCGACACCATGAAGGTGACGGTCACGCCGCCGCACGACGGCCCCGGCCTGCTGCTGGTCGAATCGGACCACCTGCTCTACGTGCGCGACATCGACGCGAAGGCCGGCAGCAGCTTCGAGATCCCGGTGACGAAGGACTGGGAGCGCCATGACGTGTACGTCTCCGCGCTGGTGTTCCGCGGCGGCGAGGCCGAGGAGCACACCACGCCGGCGCGCGCGCTCGGCATCGAGCACGTGGCGATGGAACGCAACGACCGGCGCATCCCGCTCGCACTCAGCGCGCCGCAGATGATGCGCCCGGGCAAGCCGCTCGAGGTCACCGTGCAGGCGAAGAACCTGGCCGGTACGCGCGCCTACGTCAGCCTGTCGGCGGTCGACCAGGGCGTCATCAACATCACCCGCTATCCGGTGCCCGACGCCTGGGCCTGGATGTTCGCCAAGCGCGCCTTCGGCGTGGACGCCTACGACCTGTACAGCCGCATCATCGAGGCGATGGACGGCGTCGAGGCGAAGCTGCGCTACGGCGGCGACATGAGCGGTCCGGCGCTGCCGCATGCCGCACGCCTGAACCCCAAGGTGCAGATCGTCGACCTGTTCGCCGCGCCGGTCGCCTTCGATGCGCAGGGCAAGGCGACGCTGCGCGTACAGGTGCCCGACTTCAACGGCAGCCTGCGCCTGGCCGCATTGGCCTGGAGCGCCGACCGCTTCGGCAACGCCGAGGGTGCGGTCACCGTGCGTGCGCCGCTGGTGGTGGAGCCGAGCACGCCGCGAGTGATGGCGGCCGGCGACAAGGCGCGCATCAGCCTGGACCTCAAGAACCTCTCGGGCCATGACGGCACCGCCAGGGTGACGGTCAAGGGCACCGGCCCGATCACTCTCGCCGACGCCAGCCGCGAGGTGGCGCTCAAGGACGGCGCCGGCACCACGCTGAGCATGCCGATCACGGCGGGCGCGGGCGCAGCGGTGGCCAAGCTCGACATCCACGCCACGCTCAACGACGGCAAGTCCGACAACTTCAGCGTGGACCGCCACTTCGAGTTCGCCGTGCGCCCGGCCTGGCCCGAGCAGCAGAAGACCGTGCCGCTGGCGATCGAGGCGGGCAAGCCCGCGCACCTGGACGCCGCGGCCGCCGCCGGTCTGCTGGCGCCCACCGTGCGCACCCAGCTCACCCTGAGCACGCTGCCGCCGCTGCCCTACGGTTCGGCGCTGCGCCACCTGCTCGCCTATCCCTACGGCTGCATCGAGCAGACCACCAGCAAGGGCTACGCCGCGCTGATCCTGGATCCGGCCACCGCCAAGGCGCTGGGCCTTTCCACCAGCGACGCCGTGCGCAAGGCCGCGGTGGACAGCGCGCTGGCGCGCATCGCCTCGTTCCAGGCGAGCAACGGCCACTTCAGCTTCTGGGGCGGCACCAGCCCGATCGAGACCTTCACGACGCCGTACGTGGTCGACTTCATGCTCGACGCGCGCGAGGAAGGCTTCGCCGTACCGCCGCAGGTGCTGCAGAAATCCCTGCAGCGGCTCAGCGACGACCTGCTCGGTGGCGGTCATCCGTACTTCAGCTACGAGCATCACGACCACCTGCGCATCGCCGACGAGGCCTACTCCGGCTTCGTGCTGGCCCGCGTCAACCGCGCGCCGCTGGGTACCCTGCGCGCGATCTTCGACAGCGACCGCGGCAAACTGGTCGGCCCGCTGCCGCTGGTGCACCTCGGTATCGCGCTCAAGCTGATGGGCGACAACGAGCGCGCGCAGAAGGCCATCGACGAAGCCTTCGCCTGGGACAAGGAACGCCCCTGGTACGTCGGCGACTACGGCTCGGACCTGCGCGACCTGGCGCTGATGGTGGCGCTCACCCATCGCTACGGGATGAGCAAACCGGAGTACGACGCCAAGCTGATCGACTGGGCGCGCAACGCCACCGCGCGCGAGCACGCCACCCGGCAGGAGGTGCCGTACTACCACTGGTCGTGGTCCTATCTCTCGACCCAGGAGCAGGTGGCGATCGCCCGCGTGGCGCGCGCGTTCGACGCGGGCAACGGCGCGCCGCTGTCGGTCGACCTCGCCATCGGCGGCAAGCGCGAGGCCGCGCCCGCCGACAAGCGGCTGTGGACCCGCCCGCTCACGCTCGCCGAACTGGCCGCCGGCGTGAGCGTGCAACCGACCAGCCAGGACACCGTGTTCGCCACGCTGGACGTGGCCGGCATCCCGCAGCAGCCGCCTGCCGCCGACGCAGCCCAAGTCGACGTGCGCCGCAGCTACTTCACCACCGACGGCCAGCCGTGGACCGGCGACACGCTGAAGGAGGGCGACACGTTGATCACCGAACTCACCATCGAGGCGCGCACCGACATGCCCGACGCGCTGGTCACCGACCTGCTGCCCGGCGGCCTGGAGGTGGAGAACCTCAACCTCGGCGGCGCGCAGCAGTGGGAAGGTGTGGTGGTCGACGGTATCGACATGCAGCAGCACACCGGCGCCGCCGACCTGGTGCACGAGGAGTACCGCGACGACCGCTACGCCGGCGCCCTGCATCTGCGCCGCGGCCAGGCCGCCCACGTGTTCTACCTGGTCCGCGCGGTGACGCCCGGCGCGTACACGGTGCCGCCGCCGCTGGTGGAGGACATGTATCGCCCGGCGCTGCGCGGCATCGGCAAGTCGGTGCCGGCGAAGATCACGGTGGTCGAGCCTTAGCGTCCGTGCACTGTCGCTCTGCTCGACGCGGAAGACAGGATGGGGATGGGTTCGTCCCCGTTCCCGCCGGCCGCAACCTGACACCCGTGTGCGCAGGAGATGCCATGCCACAGCACGACGCCCTGGCTTTGCTGGCCATCGCCGCCATCCCCGTCGTCACGGGCCTGGGCGCCCTCGCCCTGGCCCATCGCGGCAGGGTGCCGGTGGCGGCCGTGCTGCTTGGCGTTCCTCTCGCCATGGTGTTGAGCCTTGTCGTCGCCGTGCCGGTCGTGTCCCGGTGTCGGGACGCCCGCGATGCGATGCGCGTCGCCGCCGCGCTGCTCAGTCCGGCCGAGCGAGAAACCCTGCGCGGCAGCGGACTTTTCTGTCCGGGCGTCCTGACTTTCCGGCGCAACGGAAAGACCACCTGCCTGGTACCGGATGGCGAGGGAGGCGCCTCGGTCGGCTGCGGCTGACCGGTGCCGTTCATGCTCGTCTGCCGGCATGGCGAGGCAGATGGGCGAACGCGCAAGAGAACACCCGTGACCCCTCCCGACCAGATCAAACGCCCGTCACGACTCAAGCGCGGGCTGCGCGCCGTAGCGCTCACCCTCGCCGCGCTCGTGCTCGCCGCATTCGTCCTCGACCGCCTGTTTCCCTTGCCGCTGCCCGCTCCCGACACCGGCAGCACCGTCGTACTCGCCCGCGATGGCACGCCGCTGCGCGCCTTCGCCGACAACGACGGCGTGTGGCGCTACCCCACCACGTCGGCCAGGGTGTCGCCGCTCTACCGCCAGGCGCTGCTCGCCTACGAGGACCGCTGGTTCTACCGCCACCCCGGCGTGAATCCCTACGCGCTGCTGCGCGGCGCGGTGCAGGGCGCGCTGCACGGCCACGTCGTCTCCGGCGGTTCCACGCTGACCATGCAGGTGGCGCGCATCATCGAGCCGATCCCGCACACGTTCGGCGGCAAGCTGCGGCAGATCCTGCGCGCGTTGCAACTGGAGGCGCACCTCAGCAAGACGCAGATCCTGGATCTCTACCTCAACCACGCACCCTTCGGCGGCACCATCCAGGGCGTGGAAGCCGCGTCGTGGGCCTACCTGGGCAAGAGCGCGAGCCGGCTCTCCCGTGCCGAGGCGGCGCTGCTCGCGGTGCTGCCGCAGGCGCCCAGCCGGCTGCGCCCGGACCGCCACCCGGACGCCGCCCGCGCCGCCCGCGACAAGGTGATGCACCGCCTGCGCGACGAGGGGATATGGACGGCCGAACAGGTGCGCGAGGCGGCGATCGAGCCGGTGGTGGCGCGCTCGCTGCGCGCGCCGATGGCCGCCGCGTTGCTCGCCGAACGCCTGCACCGGCAGCAGCCGCACGCGCGCCGCATCGTCACCACCATCGACGCCAACCTGCAACGCGCCGCCGAAGACCATGTCGCCAGCTACCTCGCCCGGCTGCCGCCGCGCAGTTCGGTCGCCCTGCTCGCGGTGGAGAACGCCACGCTCGAGGCGCGCGTCTACATCGGCACCGGCGAATTCGCCGACCCGGAGCGCGCCGGCCACGTCGACATGGTGCGCGCGCCGCGCTCGCCCGGCTCCACGCTCAAGCCCTTCCTCTACGGCCTGGCGCTGGACGACGGCCTGGTCACTTCGGAAAGCCTGCTCGTCGACGCGCCGCAGGACTTCGGCGGCTACCACCCGGGCAACTTCGACGAGGCCTTCAGCGGACCGGTCAGCGTAAGTGAGGCGCTGCAGCGCTCGCTCAACGTGCCGGCGGTGGACGTGCTCGACCGCGTCGGCCCGAACCGCTTCGTCGCGCGGCTGACCAGCGGCGGCGTCGACCTGGAGTTGCCGGACGGCGCGCGGCCCAATCTCTCGATCATCCTGGGCGGCACGGCGACGAAGCTGGAGGATCTGGTCGGCGGCTACAGCGCCTTCGCGAACGGCGGCGTCGCCGGTGCGCCGCGCTATACGCCGGAGCAGCCCCAGCGTCCGCGCCGCCTGCTCTCGCCCGGTGCTGCCTGGATCATCCGCGACATCCTCGCCAGCAACCCGGCCGACGTCGAGGGCGCACCGCTGGAAGGCACGCTCGACCGCCACGCCGCGGTCGCCTGGAAGACCGGCACCAGCTACGGCTACCGCGACGCCTGGGCGATCGGCGTCACCGATCGCTGGACCATCGGCGTGTGGGTCGGCCGCCCGGACGGCACACCGTCGCCCGGCCAGTACGGCGCGGTCACCGCGCTGCCGCTGCTGTTCCAGCTGGCCGACATGCTGCCGGCGCGCGGCGTCGTGCATGTGCCGCGTCCGGCCAGCGTGCGCGCCGTCGAGATTTGCTGGCCGCTGGGCGAGCCGGCCGCGCGCACGGACCCGATGCTGTGCCGCCAGCGCCGCACCGCCTGGAGCCTCGACGGCGCGCTGCCGCCCACCTTCGCCGAGCGCGATCCCGGCGCCTGGATGAGCGGACGCATCGAACTGCGCGTGGATGCGAAGGGCCAGCGCTTGAGCGCGGGCTGCCACGCCGTGCACGAACGCCGCCTCATCCTCGCCCGCTGGCCCGCGCTCGCCACGCCCTGGCTCGGCGTGTCCGACCGCGCCGCGTCCGCCTTGCCCGCGCTGGCGCCCGGCTGTGCGCCCGACTCGCTCGCCGTGGCGGTGCCGATCCGCATCAGTGGCCTGCGCGAAGGCAGCGTGCTGCGCCAGGCGCCCAACAGCGCCGAACCCCTGCGCATTGCGGTGCGCGCGCTCGGCGCGCAGGACGCCGTGCAATGGCTGCTCGACGGCCGCCTGCAAGGCAGCACGCAGGGGGAAGGTTCCATCACGCTGACCCTGACCCGCCCGGGCGCGCACGCGCTCACGGCGCTGTCGCCGGACGGGGCATGGGCGAGCGTGGCCTTCGCGGTGGCTGGCCCGCCAGCCGCGGGTACGCGCTGGCAGGCGACTCGCTGAGGCGCGGCGCCGCTCAACCGGTGGCGGCGACCCGTGTGGGCCGGCGTACGACCCGCACCTTGCCGCTGCCGCCGCCCCCGCAGAAGAACTGCTCCCCGTCGGAATCGAGTCCCGACACGATCTCGCCCGGCGGCATTTCCAGTTGCTCCAGCACCTTGCCCGTGCGCGGGTCGAGATGGCGCAGCTCGCTCTGCTCGCCCTCCCAGGTGCCGTGCCAGAGCTCGCCCTCGACCCAGGTGACGCCGGTGACGAAGCGGTTCGATTCCAGCGTGCGCAAGACCGCGCCGGTCTGCGGGTCGACTTGGTGGATTCGGCGCTCGCGGTACTGCCCCACCCACAGCGAGCCCTCGGCCCAGGCCAGCCCGGAATCGCCGCCGTGGCCGGGCGCCGGGATGTCGGCCAGCACGCGGCCGGTCGCGGGGTCGAGCTTGTGGATGCGGTCGCCGGCGATCTGGTAGAGGTGCCGGCCGTCGAACGCCGTACCGGCGTCCGCGGTGGCTTCGATCGCCTGTTGCACCGCGCCGCTGTCCGGGTCGAGCGTATGCAGGCGGTCGCCGGCGGCGAACCAGACGCGCTCGCCGTCCCAGGCCAGGCCGTGCACGGCGTCGACGCCGGGGAAGGGACCGTGCTCGTGGAGAATCTCGGCGGTGGCTCGTTTCATCGGTTCGCTCCGTGGGGTTGTCGCACGCCACCCTAGTCGGACGGCCACGCGGCTGGGAGTAACAAGGTGGTCGTGATTTGCGGCAGCGGGGTCATCCAGCGCCGCGCGCGCCCGCGCCCGACCGGTTGTACCTTGCCGGCCGCCGCCAGCGCGTCGAGTGCGCGCTGCACGTTGCGCTGGCTGGACCCGAGCGCCAGCGCCAGCGCCGAGCTGGACCACGACTCGCCATCGGCGAGCAGCGCCAGCACCGTCGCGTGCTGCTCCTCGGTCGGCCACGCGAGTACCACGACCTCGCCGGCACGCCGCGGCGCCAGTGCGAAGCCGCGCCGCGTCGCATTGACGTCGGCCAGCGGCCGCAGCAGCCGGCGCAGCCGCCCGATCTCGACGCGCAACCGCGCGCGATGCGTCTCGTCGGCGTAGCGCGTGTGGAACGCGCGTTCGATCAGCACGTCGCGCGGCACGTCGCCCGGCCAGGCCTCGCCCAGCGCGCGCGCCAGCGCGAACAGCACCGGCCGGCCGGCGAGCCTTACCAGGCTGCCCGCCTCCGTCACCGCATAGCGGCAGGCGTCGACGACCAGCGTTTCCGACGCCAGCAGTGTTTCCACCTCGTCTGCGCGCAGGAGCCGCTCGCCGTCGCGCGCGATCCGGCGCGCGGCGGGCGCATCGAGCAGGCACGCGGCGCCGTCCACTTCGGCCAGCAGCGCCACGATGCCCGCCCGCTGTGCGGCATCCCGGGCGCGCACGAGCGCCGACGCTGCCGCCTGCGTGTGCAGGCGGCGCAGCGCGATGCCCGCCACCACCAGTTCGTGCGCCGCCCGCAGCGCCGGCGGCAGCGGCGCGGGATCGAGCTGGCCGAGCGCGCGCTCGGCCTCGTCCAGACGGCCGAGCAGCAGCAGCCGGCGCACGTCCAGGTAGCGCGCATGCGCGGCGTTCGCCCGGTCGCCGTGCGCTTCGAGCATCGCGCGTGCCTCGTCCAGCCGTTTGGCGGGCCAGCCGAGTTCGCGCGAGGCGAGCGCGATCTCCGCTTCGGCCACCACGCAGCGCGCGCGGGCCAGGGCCTCGCGCGGGCCGAACGCGTGCGCGGCGCGGCGCAGCAGCGCACGGGCGCGGACGAAGTCGCCCAGTTGCGCCATCGCGGTGCCGCGCAGCGCCAGCGCCGGCGCGTCGTTGCGCAGCGCGACCCGATTCAGCGCGCCCAGCGGATCGCCGGCCGCCAGCGCACGCGCCGCGGCGTTGATCAGCGAGTCCATCGGGGCCAGCCGCTCAATCGCGCCACACTTGTCACTCCCCGCCGTTGCCGGTCCGCGACTAGCGTAGCCCACGGACACTCCACCCGACCTCGCATGGGAGACGGCAATGAACGCACCGAACATCGGCACACGGGAAGACTGGCTGGCAGCGCGCGTGGCGCTGCTGGCGGCGGAAAAGGAACTCACCCGCCGCGGCGACGAACTGGCCCGCCAGCGTCAGGCGCTGCCCTGGGTCAGGATCGACAAGGCCTACCGCTTCGACACCGACGAGGGCGAGGCCAGCCTGGCCGACCTCTTCCAGGGGCGCTCGCAACTGCTCGTCTACCACTTCATGTTCGGCGTCGACTACAGCGCCGGCTGCCCGTCCTGCTCGGCGATCGCCGATGGCTTCAACGGCATCGCCACGCATCTGGCCAACCACGACGTGATGCTGACGGCGGTCTCGCGCGCGCCGCTGGCCAAGCTGCAGGCGTACAAGCGGCGGATGGGCTGGAGTTTCCCCTGGGCCTCCTCCCACGGCAGCGACTTCAACGCCGACTTCAACGTGTGGTTCAGCGAGGAACAGCAGCGCGCCGGCGACATCGAGTACAACTACCGGCGCGGCGGCCACGCCATGGACGAAACCACCGTGCTGCCGGAACCCGTGGTCCGCCAGGCCGCCGCCTGCGGCACCGACGCCGCGACCTACACGCGCGACCGTCCGGGCCTGAGCGCCTTCGTGCGCGAAGACGGCGTCGTCTATCACACCTACTCCGCCTATGCCCGCGGCCTCGACGGCCTGTGGGGCATGTACCAGTGGCTCGACCGCGCGCCGCGGGGGCGCAACGAGGCGGGCGTGTGGTGGCGCCGCCACGACGAGTACGGGCGCTGAGCCATGCGCGCGGCGACCGCAGGCACGGCCGGGCGCTGCGACGGGCATCGCAGCGCGCAGTCCGAACGTCGTACGCGGCGAGTCTTCGTGGGCGCCGGACTGGCGCTGTTCGCCGCCAGCGCGGCGGTGACGGTCCTGCGCTGCACGTCCATGCCGGCGATGGAAGGCATGCCGATGCCCGGCGGCGAAACGATGTCCATGGCATGGATGCGCATGCCCGGACAGAGCTGGCCGGCGGCCGCGGCCTCCTTCCTCGGCATGTGGCTGCCGATGATGGTCGCGATGATGCTGCCGTCGGTGCTTCCGGCGTTGTGGCGCTACCACCAGGCGATGCTGCAGACCGATGCGCCCCATCCGGCCCGGCTGGCCATGCTGGCGGGCCTGGCGTACTTTGCGGTGTGGATGCTGGTCGGCCTGGCCGTGTATCCGCTGGGCGCATCGCTCGCGGCGCTCGGAATGCGATGGCCGCTGCCGCCGCGCACCCTGCCGCTTGCGACCGGCGCCGTCGTGCTGCTCGCCGGCCTGCTGCAGTTCACCGCGTGGAAGGCGCGCCTGCTCGCCTGCTGCCGCGCGGTGCCCGGCCACCCCATGCCCGCGTCCGGCGACGCAGCCGGCGCGTTGCGGCACGGCCTGCGGCTCGGCCTCCATTGCAGCGGCTGCTGCGTGGGCGCCACCGCGGCCCTGCTCGCCATCGGATCGATGGACCTGCGCGCGATGGTCCTGGTGACGGCCGCCATCACGGCCGAGCGTCTGGTTCCCGCCGGCACGGCCGTCATGCGGGCCATCGGTGTGGTGGCCACCGTCGCGGGGATGATCCTGATGATGCGCGCCTGACCCTGCGCACGCGGGACCGCTTACTCCACCGCCACGCCGGCATCGCGCAGGCGCTGGCGCAGGCGATCGAGCTTGTCGCCGTAGCGCGCGCTGCGCGCGGTGTCGCGGCGCAGCGGCTGGCGCACCTGCGCCGCGCTGGGCGTGCTCAACACCGTGCGCGAGGTTTTGTGAAAGTCGAGGCAGGCGGGATCGAACGGCAGCTCGCAGAAATCCAGCAGGCGGCGTATCTGCGTTTCCGGCTCGGCCACCAGCGACTCGTACGGCAGGTCGAGCACGCGGTCGGGATGTTTCGCCAGCCAGAAGCGGGTCAGCCGCAGGAAGTCGATGCAGTAGTCGGCCATCTCGTCGAGATCGCAGGTGAAGCCGCTCTGTTCGGTGAACAACTGCCGGTAGCACGCCAGGCAGGTTTCCACCGGATCGCGCCGCACCACCACCACGCGCGCGGCCGGCAGCATCGCCAGCGCCGCGCCCACCAGATACCAGGTCACTAGGCTCTTGTCGGTGAAGCGCGGTTTGGCACGGCGCCAGCGCGCGGTGCGCGCGAGATACTCCTGGCCCAGGCGCTGCCAATCCTGCGCGGTCGCATCGGGCACCCACAGCGGGAACGCCGAGGCGCGGCGGCGCGTTTCTGCGTCGATCACCTGCGGCAGGTCCTTGATCTCGTTGGCGCCCTCGACCTGCGGATGCGAGGCGAGGATCTGCTCGACCAGCGTCGAGCCGGAGCGTGGAATGCTGACGATGAAGATCGCCTCGCGGCCGACCGACGGATCGGGCGGCGCCGGCGTCGCGTCGGCGAACACGCGCAGGATCGCGTCCACGCGGCGGCGTTCGCCCGCCGCATCCCAGCGCACCCGCTTGCGGCGGGAGGCATTGGCGAGGCGGAACATCTCGAACGCCTGCGCGTAGTCGCCCTGGTCCTCCAGCGCCTTGGCCAGGGTGAAGCCGAGCAGTTCCTGGTCGCGCGGCGGCAATCCCGCGCGCGCCAGTGCACCCTGCAGGCGCGCGACTTCCGCAGCGTCGAAGCGCACCGTGTTGAGATTGGACAGCCCGAACCACCCCTCGGCGTTGCCGGGATCCAGGCGCAGTATCTCGCGGTAGCCCGCCACGGCGGCGTCGACCTGGCCCAGCGTCGCCTGGGCGCGCGCCAGCGACAGCCGCGCCGGGACGTGTGCGGGCTCGAGCGCAATCGCCCGCTGCAACGCCGTCACGGCTTCCTCCGCGTGGTTCTGCCGCCACAGCGCCTCGCCCAGGTTGAACCAGGCCGAGGCGGCGGCCGGCGCCAGCTCGCAGGCGCGGCGCAGGTGCGCCAGGGCCTCGTCGATGCGTCCGCGCTCGTGCAGCGCGATGCCGAGGCCCACACGCAGGTCGGCGTCTTCGGGCCAGGTGGCGAGCACCCGTTCGAAGCAGTCGGCGGCGGTGGCCTGGTCGCCACGGTGCTGCGAGGCGACCCCGAGCATGCGCAGGGCATCGGGATCGTCCGGCGCCAGGGCGAGCACGCTGGTGATGGTCCGTTCGGCGGCGTCGAACTGCCGGCGCTTCCATTCCTCGCGCGCCTTCGCCAGCAGGCGGGCCGCCATCGGCGAGGAGCTTGTCTGGGTCATGTCGTCACGGGCCTGCGGCGTCGGAACCGCAGGCTACACAGGCGACGCGCAGGCCGCAAAAAAAGCGCCGGGCCCATGGCCCGGCGAGGGGGAGTACCCGAGCGTTCCGGTCAGAAATCGTAGGCCACCGCGAGCCTGGTGCTGCGCGGCGAGCGGGTGTCCTGCACCCGGCCGTAGTCGGGGTTGGGGCTGCCGGTCGTGCCGAAGAAGTCGTTGTAGAACACCGGTGTCTGTTCGTTGAGCACGTTGAACACGGCGAGGTTGAAGTCGAGCTTGTGATGCGCCCACGCCGGCCGGTAGTCCAGGTTGACGCCCAGGTCGTGCACCCAGGGCGTCGTGCCGAGCGAGCCGGGCGGCACCGGCTTGCCGGCGCACCAGTAGTAGGTGTGCGAGCCGTGCAGCGCCACCTCGTCCGGCCCGTAGCCGCCACGGCACAGCCGCGGCGTGCCCGAGGTCAGGTACAGGTTGGCGCCGACCGTCCATTCCGGCGTGATCGCATAGGCGCCGAAGATCTTGAACTGGTGCTTGCGGCTGTTGGGCAGAACGCCGCTGGACCATTCCATGCGCTCGGGGAAATCCCACGCGGTGGTGAGCGACTCGTACGAGCCGCCCTGCTGCGAGTACGTGCTCACCGGGCCTTCGGTGTTGCCCCAGGTGCGCGAGAACACGTAGTCGAACTTGGCGAACCACTTCTCGTCCCAGGCATGCTCCAGCGACAGGTCGACCGAGTAGTAGCGGCGGATCGGCCCCTTGGTGAAGCCCTGGTCCTGCATGGTGAAGGTCACCGGCACCAGCGAGCCGTCCGGCGCCTTCATCAGCAGGTGGTTGGTCACGCCCGGATTGACCAGCACCAGGCTCTGCGCCCACTGGTCGCAGGTGTCCGGCGTCATCCAGTCGTAGCCCTGCGCGCGCCCGGCCGTGCATTCGTTCTGGATCGCGTCGTAGTCGTCGATGATGCGGTTCATCCGCTGGTAGGTGCCGGTGGCGCCGAACACCCACGGCGTGCCCATCATCTCAAACTGCTGCTGCATGCCCAGCACGTAGTTGTCGGAGAACTCGGCCTTGATGTTCTGCGAGGCCGACACGCGCGGATCCTTCGCCTGGCCGTACTCGCTGTCGATCGATACGCCGCTCGACGGACTCTGCGGCAGCGGCGTGAAGCCGATCGGCTCGCCGGTCGTCGGATCGATGCCGGTGTAGGTGCCATACACGCCGGCGTTCACCACCGGCGCGGCGATCGACAGCGCCACCTGCGAGGGCAACGCAAGGTAGTAGCGGCCGGCGTTGCCGAACACCTTGAAGCTGGAATCGCCGTGCACGTCCCAACTGAAGCCCAGGCGCGGCGCCCACTGCGGCGTGGTCAGCCGGATGTAGGGTTCGCCCGAAGCGTCGTAGTTGACGAACTGGTCGTTGCGCAGGCCCAGGTTCAACAGCAGGTTCGGCGTGACCTGCCAGTTGTCCTCGACGTACTGGGCGCGCTGGGTCACGCGCACCGAGGCGACGCTGAGATCGACGTGCTGTTGCACGTAGTAGCAGTGCCCGTCGTGGCACTGGGTCGACGGCGCCACGTAGGGCGGCACGTTCGGATCGGTGCCGAACACCGGTACGCCGGGCTCGCTCTCGCCGTAGATCCACTGGTAGCCCGGGCCGGTGTTCTGCGAGCCGTCCTTGATGTCGCGCGAATTGATGTTGTCGATGCCCGCCTGCAGGTCATGGTCGCCCAGCCGGTAGTCCAGGCTGAGGCGGTAGTTAGTCACCGACTCGCTGTGCTCGGGATCGGAAAAGGTCGAATTGCCTTGCGAGTTGCGGATGCCGCCCGGCGGCACGAAGGCCGGATCCTGCAGGGAGGCGCTGGCGATGTGCGGGAGCTCGGGGTCGAAGCCCGGATAGGCCGGCTGCTCGGAGTAGTAGTCGCCATGCATCTTGCCGATCGTCGCGTTGAGCGTCAGGTCGTCGGTGATGTAGTAGGTGTAGTTGGCAACCCACACGTTGAACGAGTTCTTGTTGATCTGCTGCAGGCCTTCGAAGCCGCCGCGCGCGAGGGTGTCGTAGTCGAAGTCGTAGAAGGAACCCGAGGTGCGGTGGGAGTTCTTCAGGCCGGTCAGCGTCAGCACGTTGCTGTCGTTGATGTTCCAGTTGAGCTTGGCGTAGATCTTCGGGTCGTGGACGGTGTAGGAGCTGCTGGTGACGCCCTCGCCGGCGAACTCGTCGGTGGTCTTGTAGCGGGTGTCGTCCTTCTCCGCGCCCAGGAAGAAGAACAGCCGGTCCTTGATCAGCGGGCCGCTGACGTAGGCGTCGTAGATCGTCTCGTTGTAGCTGTTGCCGCGCCGGTACACCGAGATGTCGCCGGGGCGGTTGCCCTCGTCGGTGGACAGCGGGTTGGCGAAGTAATAGTTGACCGGGTCGGCGCGCAGGCTGGCCGGCTGCCACAGCGCACGCGCACCGAAATGCCACTCGTTGGTGCCGCTCTTGCCGATCTGGTTGATCACGCCGCCGATCGAGCGGCCGTACTTGGCGCCGTAGCCGCTGATGAAGGTCTGCTGCTGCTCGATCGCACCGTAGGGCAGCGTGATGCCGCCCTGGTTGTTGAGCGCCTCGGTGACGTTCATGCCGTCGACGTAGTACGCGTTCTCGGCGGTCGAGGCGCCGCCGAACACGTTGATCGGCGTGCCGAGCGGGCCGCCGGTGAGCTCGGGCGAACCCATGTTCACGCCCGGCGCCAGCATGGCGATGTCCTCGGCGGTACGCGCCAGCGGCAACTGCTGCAACTGCCTGGAGGTGATCGTAGTGACCTGGTTGGTGGTGGTCACGTCGATCGGCGGGATGGTGTTGGCGGTGACGTCGACCGAGGAAAGGGTCACCGCGTTGGCCGCACCGGCGGAGGATGCGAAGTCGACCGCCACCGCACCGGCCGCCGCAGGGCTGACCTCGCTGCGGCTCTGCACGACCCTGCCGTCCTGCAACAGCGAGACCGTGTAGGTGCCGACCGGGACGGTGATCGAGTAGCGGCCGGAGGACGTCACCGGGATGGTGCGGTTGAAGCCCGCGCCGTTGTTGATCTGGATCGTTTCGTTGGGCGCCACCGGCACGGTGCCATAGATGGTGCCGTTGATCGCCTGCGCCCAGGCGGTGCCTGCCAGGCCCAGGGCGATCGAGCCGACTGCGAGGGGCAGCGCCTTGCGCCGCAGGATGTGCAGGGGGTGCAGCACGCGCGGGGAACGGCTCTTCATGGGATGTGCACTCCACTTGGTGAAACGCCCGATACAGCGTTTGCGGACGTGGAAGTCAGTCGCTTCGTCCCTGGCGGGCCATGCCCGGACCACTTCCAGCCGATGGATCATGCGGATGCGAAAGGCTCGCGGATCGAACACAGGCATGGCGTGGCGGCACGCGTTTCATCGCAGCACAACGAGCGCCGGCCACGGCGCGGCCGAGCGTAGTCGCGGGCAGGCAGGAGCAGCCAATGAAAAAAAATAGGCATCCCATAACCATCGATTATGGAAGTGTTGCGCGCTTGCCCGGGGTGCTGATGAGCCCGGTGAAGACGACGATGGGCTGACGCCTCGCAACACGTTACCGTGCCTGCATCCGGGCGCGATGGAGCCGCTTGCGGAAGGCGGGCCCGCGGCGCCCTGTTTCGCCGTTCCGGATTGGCACGTTCGCAAAAACTTTCGTCAAGCGGGCACCGCGGCGTTACGAGGAACCCCGTGAAAAGCCGACACCCGCGCGAGCATTTCCACCCGGACGCGTCGTATAGAAGGTGGGCATCGTCCTGCGCGGCAGCCGGGTACGCGACGGCTCGTGTCAGGCCGACTGGGGGCTAGCCCTGCCGCTGCGCCAGCCAACCGGCCTGCTTCAAATCCTGGACGCCGGAAGCGGCGGCGCACGCAGCGGCACCGGCGTGGACTGCACGATCGACGTAGTCGTCTGGCCGTACTGCAGGAACTGGTCGAGGATCAGGTCCAGGTGTTCGAGCGCGTCCAGGTGCACCTTGATGACGAAGCAATCCTCGCCGGTGACGCGGTGGCATTCGGCGACCTGCGGTATCGCGCGGGCGAGGTCGGCGATCTTGGACAACTGACCCGGAGCAGGGCGCACGCGCACGTAGGCGGTGATCGGCCAGCCGAGCGCCGCCGGGTCCAGTTCGAGCCGGCAACCGCGGATCACGCCGGCGTCCTCCAGCCGGTTGAGACGTTCCTTCACCGCCGGCGCCGACATCCCGACGGCCGCGGCCAGGCGCGTCACCGGCTGGCGAGGGTCTTCCAGCAAGGCCGCCAACAGCTCGACGTTGCGCGCATCCGCGAGCAGGTTTGAAATCTTAGGCATCGCGCTCACCTCGCATGGAAAACGGCAAAAATTGCCGGTGCACGCCTTCAGGACGCCATGGATGATGCGCCTGTGCTTTGCAAAAGTGGAGGCATGAAAAGCGCCTCGCACAAGCCCATCGCCAACGCGCTTCCCGCGCCTGCCTGGTTCGTGGTGAGCGCGCTCTTCCACTACCTCGGACCGGCCTTTGCCGTGCTGTTGTTCGCCCGCGTCGCACCGCTGGGCGTGGCCTGGTTGCGGATCGCGACGTCGGCCGTGCTGCTTGCCGCATGGCGTCGGCCATGGCGCCACCTGGCGCGGCAGGACGTGCACACGCGCCGCACGATCGCCGGGCTCGGCCTGGCGATCGGCGGCATGAACGCCTGCTTCTACCTCGCCATCGACCGGTTGCCGCTGGCTACCGTCGGTGCGATCGAGTTCATCGGGCCGATTTCGCTGGCGGCGGCCGGGTTACGCACGCCGCGCAACCGGGTCGCGCTGGCGCTGGCGGCGGCGGGCGTGGCTCTGCTGACGCGCGCCCACCTGGGCGGCTCGCCGCTGGGCCTGCTGTTCGCCTTCGCCAATGCGGCGATGTTCACGCTCTACATCGTGCTCGGGCATCGCCTGGCGGCCGCGACCCATGACGGCAGCGAACCGGTCGACCGGCTTGCTGCCGCGATGCTGGTGGCGCTGCTGCCGGCCGCGCTGCTTGGCCTGCTGCCTGCGCTGCCGGCGATGGCCAGCCCCCTGCTGCTCGCCGCCGGTGCCGGCGTCGGCGTCTGTTCCTCGGTGATTCCGTACGTGTGCGACCAGTTCGCGATGGCGCGCCTGCCGCGGGCGAGCTTCGCCCTGCTGCTGTCGCTGCTGCCGGCGATCGCCTGCCTGGTCGGCGCGCTGGTGCTGCACCAGTTTCCCGGCCCGCGCGAAACGCTCGGCATTGGGTTGGTGGCTGCCGCCGTCGCGCTGCATCGCCCGCGCGCGGCCGGATCCTCTCCACACCACTCGCGCGAGGTGTCCCCATGGAATACGTCCGACTCGGAGCCTCCGGCCTGAAGGTCTCCCGCATCTGCCTCGGCTGCATGAGCTACGAGGTCGCGCCAGGCGAGCGGCCCTGGCACCTGGACGAGGCGCACAGCCGCGGGTTCATCCGCCGTGCGCTGGAGCTCGGCATCAACTACTTCGACACCGCCAACATGTACTCGCAGGGCGCGAGCGAGGAAGTGCTCGGCCGCGCGCTGCGCGACCACGCTCGGCGCGAGGAGGTGGTGATCGCGACCAAGCTGTTCTATCCGATGCATGGAGGCGCCAACGCCCGCGGCCTTTCGCGCAAGGCGGTGATGGCCGAGATCGATGCCAGCCTGCGCCGGCTCGGCACCGACTACGTCGATCTCTACCAGATCCACCGCTGGGATCCGCACACGCCGATCGAGGAAACGCTCGAGGCGCTGCACGACGTGGTCAAGGCCGGCAAGGCGCGCTACCTCGGCGCCTCCACCATGATGGCCTGGCAGTTCGCCAAGGCAATGTTCACCGCCACGCTGCACGGCTGGACGCGCTTCGTGTCGATGCAGCCGCACTACAACCTGCTCTACCGCGAGGAGGAGCGCGAGATGCTCGATCTCTGCCGCGACCAGGGTGTCGGCGTGGTGCCATGGAGCCCGCTCGCCCGTGGCCGCCTCGCACGCGCCTGGGAAGAGGCGCCGAGCACCGTGCGCGGTGGCTCCGATCCCTGGGGCGACGGCCTCTACGCCGCCACGCGCGAAGCCGACCGGCAGGTCATCGACCGCGTCGGCGACGTGGCCACGCGGCTCGGCGCCACCCGCGCGCAGGTCGCGCTCGCCTGGCTGCTGCGGCAACCGGCGGTGACCGCGCCGATCGTGGGCGCCACCCGCATGCACCATCTGGAGGAGGCCGTCGGCGCGCTCGACCTGGCATTGCCCGCAACGGAAGTCCAGGCGCTGGAAGCGCCCTATCGCCCGAAGGCGGTGGCGGGCGTCGCCGTTCCCGGCGTGGATGACTGACCGGACGAGCCGTCGTGGGCGCACGGTACCCGGGTCTGGCTAAAGTGTTCGGGACGAGGCAGCACTTGACCCGCAGGCCATGCAGAATTCGTTGCGATTGCGGCGGGCGTGGCGAAGGCGCGCATATTGGTGCGGTCTTCCAGGCCATCGACGTGACCGGAGTGGAAGGAGCATCACACCGGTTCCGCATCCGGAGCGCCAGGATGCCAAGCTCACCCGACGCGAGGAGGCATGCAAATGATGAAGCTGGCAAGCGGGATCTTTCTTGCGGCCCTGCTGACAGGCGTCGCCCATGCGCAGACCAATGCGGGTGAACAGAAAACCGATCCCGATCTTCCCTTCACCATCACGAAGGTGGCGAGTTTCGACCTGCCCTGGCGTATCGCGTTCCTGCCGGACGGCCGCATGCTGGTGACCGAGAAGGTCGGCCGGGTCGATCTGGTCACCCCGCAGGGTGCCAAGACCGAAATCGGCGGCGTGCCGGCCAGCTATGTCGAGGGCCAGAACGGCATGCTGGGTGTCTTCCTGTCGCCCCATTACGCCGTTGACCATCAGGTGTATCTCACCTATGTCGCGCCGGGCGACTATGGCGGCGGCGTGGAGCTGGGCCGCGGGCGGCTCGCGCTCGATGGCAAGCAACCCCGGCTGGAAGACTTCCGGGTGTTGTGGCGCCAGATGCCCACGGGCAAGGGCGGCCAGCCCGGCGGCCAGATCGCCTTCTCGCCGGACGGCAAGTACCTCTTCCTCACCTTGGGCGACCGCCAGCGCTTCACTCCCGCGCAGGACCCCGACCAGCCCGCAGGCAAGATCCTGCGCCTGACGCTGGACGGCAAACCCGCGCCGGGCAATCCGTGGGCAGGAAAAGTCGGTTCCCACACCATCCCGCTGATCGATCCGCCTGCCGATACCGAAAAAGCCAAGACGGCGCCGGTGGTCAGCACCTATACCTTCCCCGGACCCAACCTGACGCCGGCCGAGACCTGGGCCACCGGCTTCCGCACACCCTATGGCCTCGCCTTCGGTCCCGACGGCCGATTGTGGGAACTCGAACATGGCCCGCGCGGCGGCGACGAACTGAACCTGATCCAGCGTGGCAGGAACTACGGCTGGCCGCTGGTCTCCTACGGCGTCAACTACGACGGCGTGCCGATTCCCGGTCCCGATACGCGTCCCGACCTCGCCAAGCCGGTGATCTATTGGGTGCCGGTGATCGCGCCAGGCAATCTCATGTTCTACAAGGGCAGCCTGTTTCCGCAATGGAAGGGCAGCGCCCTGATCAGCGGCCTGGTCAGCGAGGGAATCATCCGCGTCACGTTCGACGGCAAGGGCGGCGCCACCGCGGTCCAGCGCTGGACCCTCGGCAAGCGCATCCGCGATATCGAGGAGGCGCCGGACGGCTCGCTCTGGATCCTGGAGGACGCCGCACCCGGTGGCCTGTATCACCTCACGCCGTCGACAAAGCCGGCGCCTCGGGCACCTCAGGCTCGGGCGATGCTCCCGCGGCCTGTCGCCCCCCATCTGCGGGAACGTGACTGATCGCGCTGTGCGGATGGTCAACCAAATTCTCGGGTAGGCGCCTTCCCGCTTGCTGCGGTTTGCTGGACGGGTGACGACCCCCGCGTCGCACACCTCATGGGCGAACGCGGATGACCGTCTTTCCCGTGCGCCGCTCGGTCGAACGGAAGGTTGCGATGGCTTCGTCGAGCGAGGACACCTTGCCAATGTTCGTCCGCAGCCTTCCGTCCCGCACCCGCTGGACGATCTCCGACAGTTGGGCTCGATCGGACTCGACGACGAAATCGATGGTGCGGCCGTCGGCGGGGCGAACATCCGTCGGTCCGACGACGGTCACCAGCGTTCCCCCGGCCCGGACGAGCGCGGCGGACCGCTTCTGTATGTCGCCGCCGATGACGTCGAACACCAGGTCGACGCCGCCGACGTCCTCCAGCCGCTCGCTGCCGAGATCGATGAATTCGTGGGCGCCGAAGTCGAGGGCCTTCTGGCGGTCGGCGGCGCGCCCGGTGCCGATGACATACGCGCCGGCTTCCCGCGCAAGCTGCGTCACAATCGCACCGACGGCGCCGGCCGCGCCGTGCGCGAGGACGCTCTGGCCCGCCTGAAGGCGGCCGTGCTGGAACAGGCCCTGCCACGCGGTGAGGCCCGAGATCGGCAGGCTTGCACCCACCGTGAAGTCGACGTCGCCGGGAAGCGGTGCAAGGTTGCGCGCCTCCATGGCGATGTACTCGGCGAGCGTGCCGTCACGATGCCAGTCCGACAGGCCGACGACGCGCTGGCCAATGGAGAGCCCGGTGGTCCCGTAGCCGAGCGCCGCAACCACACCGGCGAGCTCGTGGCCGAGGATCGACGGTGTCCGCTCACGGAAGGCTCGGTCCGCCCAGGTCGAGGGCCACTCCAGTTCGGTGTTGACGAATCCTGCCGCGTGAATCTCGACGACGACATCGTTGATCGCCGCCTGCGGCTCAGGCCGATCCACCAGTTTCATTCCGGCCATCCCAGCCGCCGGATCGGTAACTACGATCGCTTTCATGGGACGTACTCCTCGATAGGGATGGGTTCTGCATGACTTGCGCGAGTGAAGGTCGCTTCGATTTCCCCGACGGGTCATCGGCCCGACGTTCTCCGCAGCGTCCCCGGCATCGGATGGCCGGACGACGGTGGCGGCCGCTTCATCGCCAGAAGCTCCATTGCCTCGTGCAGGTCGTCCGTCGATGCGATGGCCACCGTCAGCCACTTGCCGTCGATATACGCTTTGGCGTCGTCGTAAAGCTTCACCAATCGCGGGCGCCAGGCATAGCGCCGCTGCTCGAACTTCTCCCGCTCTGCGCGACCCAGGACCACGACCGCCGAAAGCCGCCCGTACTCCGGCACCAGGGTGCACAACGCCCTGGTCTTCTTGTAGCGCAGGGACCAGCCGCGGTTCTTGCCGCCGTAGAGCCAGTCCGGTTCGAAAACTCCCGGATAGGATTCGTCGATCCAGTCGCGCAACGCGGCCCAGTGAACGAACGCTCCGGGTCCGATCCATTGGCGGACGGCGCGGTCATCGGGTGGCGCGGATTTGTCGGTGATCCGGCTGCCGATCCGGGGGCGCATGGCGCCCTCGGTGGTTGTTGCTTGCGTGGCTGTGCGTGACATCGTCAAGAACCTCGCGTTCATGCTCCGGCCAAGGCCGGAAGATCGTGATGCCGACCCGCATAGGGCTTGCGCCGCGCCATCCGGTATTCCCCGATGCGACGCTCCCCTACGACCGTCAGGTCGATCGCCGCGAGTGCTTCCTCCCTCGCCGATGCCGCCTGCTCCTGGTCGAGGAAGGCCGTGGCCTGGAGGGGCAGGAACTGCAGCGTCTTCAGTCCGATGGAGTTGAGCGCCAACGACAGGTACGGCGTGAGGAAATCAGGCTGATTGGCCCGCTCGCCGGAAAACACGCCACCGGGAGCGACGCCGATGAACACCGGGCGATCACGCAGCATTCCCACCTTTCCGGCCGGCGTCGACTTCATCGTGCGCCCGACGCGCAGGACCTGATCGATCCACGCCTTGAGATTCGAGGGGATCGTGTGGTTGTGCATGGGCGTACCGATGACGATCACATCGGCCGATTCGATCTCCCGGACAAGCATCTCGGAGACGTCCAGCGATCCCTTCGGCGGGGCCGCCAGCGTGGCCGGCGTCGATAGCGCGACCGCATAGTCGGCGACCGCGTGCGGCAGCGGCTCGGCGCCCAGGTCACGCCGGTGGACGCTGGCGCCGGGGGCAAGCTCCAGAAGCCGTCCGACGATCGCGGCCGAGAGCCCACGGCTATGCGATTCCCGGCGCGGACTGCAGTCGATGTGGAGAATGTGCACGTGGCGATTCCCGTGGCTTCCGGAGGTTGCGGGGACCGGTTCAGATCGAGCCGGCCGGGGCTACTGGAGCAAAGTCCCGCTCAGGATCGAACACGTTGTTGAAGAAGTTCGTCAGCGAGTACATGGCGACCAGCGCGACGATCTCCATCACGTTCGCCTCCGTGTAGCCGGCATCGCGGACGGCTGCCACATCGGCGTCGCCGACCTTGCCGCGCATCTCGATGACCTTGCGCGCGAACTGGACGGCGGCGTCGCGTTTCGGATCGCTTGCGTGGCCTTTTCGGGCGAGGATGATCTCGTCCGTCGGCAGCCTGGCCATGTGTTCGGCGGTGAAACTGTGCACGGTGAGGCAGTAGTCGCAGCCGTTCACTTCGGAAACGGCCAGGCCGATGCTGTCACGTGTTTTCACGTCCAGCGCCTTGCCCAGCGAACCCAGCAGGGCGGCCCATGCGTTGAACGCGATCGGGCTTGCCGCGAAGGTCGCCATCATGTTCGGGGTGAAACCGATGTTCCTCGTGAAGGCCTCGAGGGTCGGTCGCGACGTGGCGGGGACCTGTTCCGGCGACAGGGCAGTAGCTCGTGACATGGTGTACTCCTTGGATAGGGGGTGTGGGGTTGATCGGGGGAATCAGGCGAAATCCAGTACGTCGGCCAACGGCATGCGCGGCTTCTGCGGCCAGTTGCCGGCGCGCTCCGGCCCGACGGTCAGCAGCATCACGGGGATCTCGTCGTCGGCCAGGCCGAACTCGCGATGCACGGCTTCGGCGTCGAAGCCGATCATCGGCGTCGAACCCAGGCCGAGTGAGCGGGCGGTATAGATGATTGCGGCGGCGCCGAAGGTGGCCGTGCGCACCGCCTCGTCGCGCTGCCGCTGGGGCTGGTCGTCATACAGGCCACGGGCGGGCGCTTCCCATTCCGGGACCACGTGCGCCGGCATGATCCCTGCCTCCACCACCGGCGCCAGGCGCGCGGGGACGGTGCTGGCGTCGGCCAGCTGGCCGATAACGACGAAGGTCACGGCGGCGTCGGTGATCGCAGGCTGGTTCCAGGCGATCGGGCGCAGACGGGCCTTGGCCTCGGGGGTGCGCACGGCGATGAACCGCCAGTTCTGAAGGTGGAAGGAGGTCGGCGCGGACGTACCGATCCGCACGAGGTGGCGGATCTGTTCGTCGCTCAGGGTGGCGGCGGAGTCGTAGTACTTGGCGGCGCTGCGGCTCAGGATGGTTTCGATGACGGCGTTCGTCGGCGCCGGATCGGCAGCCGGGTGGGACGGATGCGGCGCGAGCACGTCTGCGTGGTGACCGGCCAATGCGCAAGCGTCTGCGATGGCGCGGCGTGCGGAACCGGTGGCGGCGGCGGTGGCGGTGCAGTTCATCGAGTGGCTCCCTCGTCAGTGATTACGGGAGCTCACTTTATCGTCCGGCGCGAGAACTTCGAGATCGAATCGGCGCAACATCATCCTCAAAAGGATCAATATCGAAGTGCGGCAGGGACGCGACCGCAATCCATGCGCGCGGGCAGCTACGCGGAGCGCGGTCCTGTGTCGCCGAAAATCTACGCGCGATGCTGCGCCTGTCGGCGCCATTCCCCCGGCGTCATGCGCATCCGTTCGGTAAACACGCGGCGGAACGCGGAAACGGATTGGTAGCCGACGGCTTCGGCCACGGCCTCGGTGCTGATGGCAGGCTTCTTTAGTGCGTTCGCAGCCAGGCTCATACGCAGATCGGTCAACAGATCGAGAGCAGAGCAGCCGAGCCTGTCCTGGAAGTGCCGCATGAAGGTGGCGCGCGACATGCCGCACAAGCCCGCCAGGTCGGGCAGTTTCCAGGCTCGCGCCGGATCGGCGAACAGTGCCGCGATCGCCGGAGCCAGTCGCGGATGGCCGGCCAGGGCCAACAAGCCTTCGGGAGCCTGCTCGCCTTCGCTCGACGCGCGCAGCACCAGGGTGAACAGGGCCGAGGAAAGCGCATCGAGAATGGCGCGTCCTCCGGCCCGGTCACCGGCGGACTCCATGCGCATCAGCCGCACCAGACCGGCCAACTGGTCGGAGGCGGAGCCTGCGAGGTCTTCGCCATGTCGGTTCCTGCCCCGCGCCACCAGGTTTGCGGGCATGTAATTGCGGATCAGCCGGTCATGCGGCGGGGTGATGAAAAACCGTCCGCACATCAGGTCCAGTTTTTCGCCCTGGCCGTCGTTTTCGCTCAACACCCAACCGGCGGAGCCCTGGTGTTCATGGGTACGGACGGGTGTCTGCCCACTGCCGTCATGGAGCATGTGCGCCGCGCCATGAGGCAGCAGAACGATGTCACCGGCCACCAGCTCCTGCGTCGTTCGCGTCTGCGGATACTCCAGGATGGCGCGACCGCTGACGATGACGTGGTAGGGGATTTCGTTTGGTGCCGCCTGCTCCCAGGTCACGCGCCACGGTGCGCCATAGGCACAGCGGACCTCCAACTGCCCGGTGACGGTGACGATGCGCAGGAGATGGCTTAGCCAGTCGACTTCGGACATGGGGCGTCGAAAACCGGAAACGTCCGGACACCTTATCGCAGCGGTCGTCGCCGGCCTACCGGTCGCTCTGCGTTGGACGCAGACGAAGCGCGCCTCTGGCCGTAGCCGCGATGGCAGTCGATAGCGGGCCGGGTTCAACGAACGACAGGGGCTGACGACTGATCCGTATGGTGGGCCCACCAGGACTCGAACCTGGAACCAAGGGATTATGAGTCCCCTGCTCTAACCATTGAGCTATAGGCCCGATTGCAGTGCGCCGCCCGTTGCAGGCGGGAGTGCATGGTAGCGGCAGCGTGCGGCGGAGCCAACGCGCGCCGCCATGGGCTGCGGGTGCCGCCAGAAACGACGACGCCCGCGCGAGGCGGGCGTCGGGTGGTGCTCTTGGCTTGCGCTTACTCGAGGTCGAGGAACGAGCGAAGTTGCTCCGAACGGCTCGGGTGGCGCAGCTTGCGCAGCGCCTTGGCCTCGATCTGGCGGATGCGCTCGCGGGTGACGTCGAACTGCTTGCCGACTTCCTCGAGGGTGTGGTCGGTGTTCATGTCGATGCCGAAGCGCATGCGCAGCACCTTCGCCTCCCGCGGGGTGAGGCCGGCGAGCACGTCGCGCACGGTCTCCATCAGGCCCGTCTCGGTCGCCGACTCGATCGGCGAGGAGGCATTGGTGTCCTCGATGAAGTCGCCCAGATGCGAATCTTCGTCGTCGCCGATCGGGGTCTCCATCGAGATGGGTTCCTTGGCGATCTTGAGCACCTTGCGGATCTTGTCCTCGGGCATCTCCATCTCCTTGGCCAGCTCCTCCGGCGTCGGCTCGCGGCCGAACTGCTGGAGCATCTGGCGGGAGATGCGGTTCAACTTGTTGATCGTCTCGATCATGTGCACCGGGATGCGGATGGTGCGCGCCTGGTCGGCGATCGAGCGGGTGATCGCCTGGCGGATCCACCAGGTGGCGTAGGTCGAGAACTTGTAGCCGCGGCGGTATTCGAACTTGTCCACCGCCTTCATCAGGCCGATGTTGCCCTCCTGGATCAGGTCCAAGAACTGCAGGCCGCGGTTGGTGTACTTCTTGGCGATGGAGATCACCAGGCGCAGGTTCGCCTCGACCATCTCCTTCTTGGCGCGGCGGGCCTTGGCCTCGCCGATCGACATGGCGCGGTTGATTTCCTTGATGTCGGTCAGCGGCAGGAACAGCTTCTTCTCGATCGCGGCGAGCTTGTCCTGCTCGGCATCGATCGCCTCGCGGTGCGTCTTGACGTTGGGCGACCACTTCTGGCGCTTGCGCGACAGCTCGGCGGCCCACTCGACGTTGCCTTCGTTGCTCGGGAAGGTCTTGAGGAACTCGGCCTTGGGCATCTTCACCTGCTTGACGAAGATGTCCATCAGCACGCGCTCGTGGTGGCGGATGTCGCCCACCACTTCGCGCAGCTTGCGCACGAAGCTGTCGATCAGCGCGGACGGCAGCTTGAGCTTGAGGAACTCCTCGGCCATCTGGTCGCGCAGCTTGACGATCTTCTTGTCGGTGATGCCGGTCGCCTTCGGGGCGGCTTTCTGGAACTTGGCGTAGTAGTCGCGCAGCAGTTCCATGCGGCGCTTGACCTCTTCCGGGTCGGGACCGCTCGGGCCGGCTTCCTCTTCCTCAGTGTCCTCCTCGTCCTCGTCCTCGTCGCCCTCGTCGTCGGGAACCTCGCCATTGGCGGCGGCCTCCTCGGCTTCGGCACGCGCTTCGTCGGCCAGCTGCTCCAGGTCGGCGAAGCCGGCCAGGATCTCGGACAGGCGGCGCTTGCCGTCCAGGTGCTGGTCGTATTCCTCCAGCAAGAGCTCGATGGTCAGCGGGAAGCTCGCCAGTGCGGTCTGCACCTGGCTGAGGCCTTCCTCGATGCGCTTGGCGATGGCGATCTCGCCCTCGCGGGTGAGCAGCTCGACCGTGCCCATCTCGCGCATGTACATGCGCACCGGGTCGGTGGTGCGGCCCACTTCGGCGTCCACGGCCGAGAGCAGGGCGACCGCTTCCTCGGCGGCGGCCTCGTCGTCGTTGCCGGAGCCGGGGGCATTGTCGGCCAGCGGGTCGGCGTCCGGCGCGGCGTCGTGCACCTCGATGCCGACGCCCTTGAGCACCGCCATGATGTCTTCGATCTGCTCCGGATCGACGATGTCGTCAGGCAGGTGGTCGTTGATCTCGGCGTACGTCAGGTAGCCCTGTTCCAGGCCCTTGGAGATGAGCGCCTTGATTTCGGACTGTTGCTCGGGAGCTTTGTTGTTCATACCTACCGCCGGGATGCAGGAACCGATCAGTATAGCGATATGGCGCTTTTTTGACCAGTTCAAGGGAGAAAAAATTCAACGCGCCCACACGCAAAAATCGCGCCACATGGGCGTTTGCGCGGGTGCGTCGCGTGTCGTGAGTCATCGAATCGCAGGGTTCCCGGTCAGGGCACTTCCAGCCAGAAGGTGACCGGGCCGTCGTTGACGAGCCGAACCTCCATATGGGCACCGAAGCGCCCGATTTCCACCCCGCCCCCGTGCGTGGCGCGGGCCAGCTCCACCAGCCGCTCGAACCAGCGCCGGCCATGCTCGGGTGGGGCGGCCGAGGTGAAGCTCGGGCGCATGCCCGAACGGGTGTCCGCCGCCAGGGTGAACTGGCTGACCAGCAGCAGGCCGCCGCCGGTGTCGGCGAGCGAGCGGTTCATCCGTTCCGCCTCGTCGGCGAACACGCGGTAGCCCAGCAGCCGTTCCAGCATGCGCTTCGTCTGCGCCTCGCCGTCGTCCGGCTGCACCGCCACCAGTGCCAGCAGGCCCGGGCCGATCGCGCCCACGGTGGCGCCATCGACCTCGACGCTGGCAGAGCTGACACGCTGGATCAGGCTGATCATGGAGGGCGGTAACGGAGGCAGGGCGTCCCTGCGAGAATAGAGGATCGTCCTGCGGTAACGGCAGGGCGGTCGTTCCCTTTATCCCTGCGTTCACGGCAGGCAAGCGACGGACCGAAGATGCGCCCCGACATCTACCTGCTCTACCTCCTGCTGCGCCTGTTCGGCCTGCTGCCGCTGCGGCTGCTCCATGCCGTGGGTGCCGGCATGGGCCGGTTGGCGCTGTGGTGGCACGGGGGCACCGCGCGCGACACGGCGGTGAACCTGGCGATCGCGCGGCCGGAACTGGATGGGTCGGCGCACGTGGCGCTGCTGCGCGAGGCGATGGCCGAAGGCGGCAAGTCGATCACCGAGATCATCAAGGTCTGGGGTGCCGGCGCCACGCGCGCGCTGGATCTGGTGCGCGAAGTGCGCGGCGCCGAGCTGCTGGATGCCGCGCGGGCGGCCGGCAAGGGCGTGATCATCGCTGCGCCGCACCTGGGCTGCTGGGAGCTGCTCAACTACTGGCTGTGCAGCCGCATGCCGATGGCCATCCTGTACCGGCCGCCGCGCCTGGCGGCGATCGAGCCGCTGCTGCGCCGGGTCCGCGGCGCACTGGCGCCCGAGCAGGTGCGTGCCGAGGGCGCCGGCGTGCGGACGCTGTACAAGCGGCTGGCCGCCGGCGGCACGATCGGCATCCTGCCCGACCAGAAGCCGCGCGAGGGCGAGGGCGAGCCGGCGCCGTTCTTCGGCCGCGACGCGCTGACCATGGTGCTGCTGCCGCGGCTGGCCGCGCGCACCGGCGCCGCCGTCCTGTTCGCCTTCGCCGAGCGGTTGCCGCGCGGGAAGGGTTTCCGCATTCATCTGCTGCCGGCACCCGAGGGACTGGACGATGCCGATCCGCAACGCGCTTGCGCGGCGCTGAACCGCGGCGTGGAAGCGTGCGTGGCACGGGCGTTCGTGCAGTACCAGTGGCACTACCGGCGCTGGTCCGGGCACGGCCTGCCCAATCCCTACCGTCGGACCCGGTAGGGCGGGCTTCAGCCCGCCGCGACGTGCGTGGAAGAGCCGGTGGGCCGAAGCCCACCCTACGTGTCGGCAGGGGGGGTGAGCCGACGGAGGAAGACCGTCATCTCCTTCTCCGCCTGCTTGTCGCCGCGCTGGCTGGCCGCCGTGATGCCCTGCCGCCAGGCGGCCGCGGCGCCATCGCGGTCGTCCAGCGCCAGGCAGGCCTTGCCGAGCAACTTCCAGGCTGCCGAATAGGCCGGATCGAAATCCAGCGCGCGGCGCAGCTCCTGGGCCGCCTCGGCAGCCGATCCTTCGCCCAGCAACGCGTTGCCCAGCGAGAAACGCAGCAGCGCGCCGTCGCGCGGACCGCCGCATTGCGCGCGCAAGCCGGCGATCAGCGCCGCATTCACGGCAACTGCCGCGAGCGGCCGTCCGGATTGGGGAAGATCCGCGTGGGCTGGGCCGGCTCGGGCGGCCGATGGCCGGCGCGCAGGTCGGCCAACGCGGTGGCCGGCCAGACCACCACCCAGGAGGAGCGGAACGGCTGCGCCAGCAGCGGATAACGCAGTGCGGCGGCGTCCAGGTGGTCCGGGTGGGTCACGATCAGCCCGTCCGGGTGGGCGCGCGCGAAGGCCGCGATCGCCCCCTCGCCGTGCAGTTCGGTGATCGGATGCTGCAGCCGTCCGGCAAAGTGGAACTGGCCCTCGTACACGCCGGTGTAGGCGATCGCGCGGTTCTGCGCATCGGCTGCGCCCAGCAGCCGGGTCGCCGGGGTCAGGTCGTAGCGTGGCCACAGGGTGAGCGTGAACAGCGTGTTGACCGCCAGCGTGCCGAGCAGCCCGGCGAAGGCCAGCCGGCGCATCTCGCCACGCCCGCGCAGCAGCAGCAGCGCGCCCAGCAGCCAGAACACCACCGCGAAGAAGCGGCTGTAGGCGGCGGTGGTGTCGAACCATTCACCGTGCAGGCGCCCGCCCGCCACCAGCCAGGGCAGTACGAACAGGAACACGCCGAAGGCGATGCCGCCGACCGCCAGCGGCCAGGTGCCCAGCCAGCCGTTGTAGGCCAGCTCCGGCCGCCGCTCCCGCAGCAGCGCGATGGCGCCCGCCATGAGCAGCACGGCGCCGGCGAACTCCGGCAACGGGTAGTACAGCTGCTTGCCGCTGATCAGCGAGAAGGTGACGAACACCGGCACCACCCAGCACAGCGCGAAGCGCACGCCGGCATCCAGCGGCCGGCGCAGCAGCGCCAGCGCCACCCACGCGCGCGGCCAGCCGCTGAACGGGAACATCAGCAGCGGCAATGCCAGCACGTACCACCACACCGGGCGGGCATGGTCGAACGCGTTGACCACGCGGCCGGCGGTCTGGGTGAAGAACAATCGTTGCCGGTACGCCTCGCCGCCGCTGAAGCCGGCCGGCAGCGCCCACGCCAGCAGCATGGCAAAGCCGAGCAGGAAGGCGAGCAGGCCGCGGCCGTACCAGCGCGCGCGGTGCTGGTTGGCCCAGTCGTTCCACAGCGGCCCGAGCAGCCACGGGAACACCACGTGCAGCGCCATCACCGGGCCCTTGGTCAGCAGCCCCAGGCCGAGGCAGATGCCGAACAGCCACCAGCGCGGCTCGTCGCGCGCGGGCGTGCGCGTCAGGCACAGCAGCGTCGCCAGCGCCCAGACTGCGAGCAGCACGTCGTACATGACCTGCAGGCCGAACAGGAACGCATAGCCCAGCGCCAGCAGCATCCACGGCGCCGCCCGCGCCACCCACGGCCGGTCCGGGAACAGCCGCCGCGCCAGCGCCGCCAGCAGCACCAGCTGGCTGCCGCCGAAGATCACCTCCAGCACGCGCGGCCACACGTCGCTGACGCCGAACGCGAACCAGCCGGCGTGGATCATCCAGAACAGCAGCGGCGCCTTCTCGCTGTACGGCGCGCCGTTGTTGTACGGCACCAGCCAGTGGCCGTGCGTCCACATCTCCCAGGCCACCGCCAGCGTGCGGGTCGAATACAGCGGCATCGGCCCGTGCGAGAAGATCGCCAGGAGTGCCGCCGCGGTCCACAGCGGCAGCCACGGCCACAGGGCGCGCAGGTGTTCGGTACGGCGGTAGGCGTTGGGCGGCACGGGCGGCTGTCGCTGGAGGAAATGACCCAAGTTTAGCCTGTTCGCCGTGGGGGCCCGCGGCGCAGCGGGCGCGTCAGTCAGGCAACAGGAGGCGGACGTCACGTGATGCCTGCCAGCGCCGCCACAGATTCAGTGGCTTGCGCGCCAGCGGACCGTAGCCGCCGGCCAGCAGCCGGCTAGTGGCGGCGAGTACGCGCTCGCTGGCGCGGCCATCGCGGTACGGGTGGATCGCCGCGGCGTGCTCGGCCAGCGCCTGCATCAAGGTGGGCGGATGGGAGAGCGCGGTATCGATCGCCGAGTCCACCTGCATCGGCTCCTGCACGTCGAGCATGAATGGCTTGGGCCGACGGTTGCGCAGCGTGACCACCGGTTTGAGCTGCACGGCGAACTCGTCGATCACCGAGGAGGTATCGCAGACCAGCACGTCGGCGGCGCGCAGCATGTCCAGCAGGCGGTCGGATTCCAAGAAGCGCGCGAATGGGCCTACGAGCGCGCGGTAGCGGGCGATCAGCTCCGGATCGCACTTGGGATGCAGGGTCAGCAGCCAGTGCCGGTCGCCGCGCGCGGTGAGCACGGCGAGCGTCTCCAGCATGGCGCGCGCGGAACTCAGCGACTCGGTGAAGGTGGCCGCGTACATCGCCACCGGCTTGCCGTCCGCGGGACGCAGCGAGGGTGCATCCGGCGGTGGCGCGAACAGCGGATCGAGCTTCGGCCAGCCGGTTTCGGCGACGGCAAAGTAGCGATGCTCGCGCGCCAGCGCCTCGAACGGTGCGGTGGTCGCCGGTCCCTGCGTGCAGTACAGGTCGAAAAAGCCGCGCAGACGGAAGTGGCCGCGGCCGGGCTCGCGCTTTTCCGCGTTGAAGCCGTGGAACACCTGCACCTTGGCGCCGGGGAACGCCGGCGGCACCCAGTTGGCGGCGCAGAACACCGCCTGCGGCGCCAGCTCACGCACCGCACGCGCGGAGCGCAGGCGCAGCTCATCCTCACGCAGGTAGTCGGTCACCGCCTCGGGCACCACCCAGCCCACGCGCTGGCCCGCGCGCTGCGCCGCCGCGGCCAGCGGACGCAGGATCGGCAACGCATAAAGCTCGGTGGCGAACAGCAGGCACGCATCCATCGTGGGGCATCGCGCAGGGACAAGCTGGCATTATGCCGCCACCATCCTTCCGGTCGGTCTTTAGATGAGCCGCGTTCCGATCTCCGCCTGCATCATCACGTTCAACGAGGCCGACCGCATCGACGATTGCCTGGCCTCGCTCGTCTTCTGCGACGAGATAGTGGTGGTGGATTCCGGTTCCACCGACGACACCTGCGCCCGCGCGCAAGCCCATGGGGCGCGCGTGTTGCAGCGGACATTCGACGGCTTCCGCAGCCAGAAGGCCTTTGCAGTGGAACAGGCGCGCCACGACTGGGTGCTGTGCCTGGATGCGGACGAGCGAGTCGACGCGACCCTGCGGCAGAGCATCGAGGCGGTCCGCGAGCAGGGCTTCGTCGATGCTGCGGGCTACCGATTCGCGCGCCTGTCCGAATATTTCGGCGCCTTCCTGCGCCACGGCAACGCCTATCCGGACCGCGTGCTGCGCCTGTTCGACCGTCGCCACGGCGGCTGGCGCGGCGAGCGGGAGATCCACGAAGCGGTCAGCGTCGATGGCCGGGCGCGCACGCTGGCCGGCAACCTCGAACACCATCCATACCGCTCGCTCTCCGAGCAACTGGCCAAGCAGGAGCGCTATGCACAGATGATGGCCGAGCACCTGCATGCCCGCGGCAAGCGCGCCCGCTTGCGGCACATCCTGCTCAACCCGTGGTGGCGCTTCGTGCGCGGCTACGTGCTGCGCGGCGGCTTCCTGGACGGCTGGCGTGGCCTGCTCTACGCGCTGGTACGCGTGGAATACGTGCGGCGCAAATTCCTCAAGCTCTGGCTGCTGGAGCGCGGCCAGCGTCCCTGAGGCGAATCTGGTAGCCCAACCGCAGCGCCAGCCCGAGCACCAGGAAGAAGAAGAACGACTGCGACATCACGCGATAGAACACGCTCTCGCCCAATGCGCAGAACAGGTACAACATGACGATTGCCAGGCCCGCGGTCGCGGTGCCGGCGATGGTGTCGTCGGGGTGCCACGCCCAGCGCGCGAAATGGCGCAGCGCCAGGCCGAACATCGCCAGCACCGCCAGCAGCAGGGGCAGTCCGCCGGTGGCCAGCGCGCGCAGGTACTCGTTGTGCGGCTGGTTGTAGCGGGCGATCGCGGGATCGCTGCGGCCGGCAGCGATCTCGGCCTTCGCATAGTCGGCGTACCGGTCGACACCGATGCCGGCCAACGGATGCTCGGCAAAGGCCCGCAGCGCAGTACGCCACATCTCCAGCCGCTCGCCGATCGAACCATCCGGATCGCCCTGGTCGAAGCCTGCCACTTCCTGCTGGATGCTGGTGAAGCGGGCCAGCATGGCGCCATGTAATGTCGTGGTGGCGATCGCGCCGCCCAGGCACACCGTGGCACCGAGCGCCAGGCTCCAGCGCCAGCGGCGGGTGCGCCGGGCCTGCACCAGCAGCACCAGCAGGAAGGCCGGCACGAAGGCCAGCAGCGGGCCACGGCTCTGCGTCAACAACGCGCCGTACATGCCGAATGCCATGCCCGCGCCATGCAACCACCAGCGCCAGCTCAGCATCCGCGCATACAGCAGGCGCACCAGCGCCAGCAACGACAGCCCGAGCAGCAGCGTGGCGCACTCGATGGCGCTGGAGCCGCCGCCGTTGAGACCATAGGCGCGTGGAATCCCCATTGCGTAGTGCTGCACCAGGCAGACCGCGCCCAGCGTGATCGCGGTCAGGCTGAAGCCGGACCACACCAGTTCCATGCGCAGGCAACGCCCGAACACGGCCGCCACCACCACGTACAGCAGCACGTGCGCGGCATGGTCGAGCGGGCGCCAGCCCAGTCCATGCCACAACACGTTGATGATATCGAGCACGATCAGCAGCAGTGCCGCCGCCATCACCGGCGCGGCCGTGCGGTAGTCCTGGCGCACCGGCGCGTGCCGCAGCAGGGCGAGGCCGCTGAAAAACAGCAGCGCCACCGGCAAGGCCTTGATGCCCGGCTCGATCGAGAAGGACAACGGCAGCAGGGCAACCAGCGCCGACAGCGTCCAGGTTGGCCAGTTGTGCCAGGTGCGGCGCGCGGTTCCGTCGTGGGACACCGCCACGTCGTGGCTGTGCGCGTTCATTCCGGCACCTTGGCGTCGGCCGCTTCGGCGGACGGATCGGGCACGCAACCCGGGATCACCGCGTCGGCTTTGAACAGCCACCATTCGCGGCGGTTGGCGTGGCCCAGGTCGATGGCGCGGTCACGCTGCACGCATGCGCCCATCGCCGGTTCCTGCACGAACAACCAGCGGTGCGCCCGGTCCTTCGCCTGCCACGCGACGGCATCGGCGTATTGCTCCGTCCAGGGACGGGTGAAGCCGAAGTCCGTTGCAGGATGGTCGAGCATCAGCAGGTTCTGCTCCTTCCACGCCACCAGCCCGATCTGGTCGCCCGGCGCGAGTTGCGCCCGCACCTTGGCCATCAGGCCGGCGGCGGAACTGGAATCGTTGAGCTGCGGCGCGATGCCGACGCTCCAGCCCAGCCACAGCGCGGCCATGCCGCCGCCCACCGCCCACACGGCGCCGCGCAGGCGCAGCGCAGCCACCAGCGCCAGTTGGACCGCGCCGATCACCGCCATCCAGCCGAACAGGGCCTGTGCGCCACCGTCGAAGCCGCGCCGCTGCGCCCATTGCGTCGCCGCCGGCGGATGCGCAATGAGCGCATAGGCACCCGCCACCAGCAGCAGCGTGCCGAACAGGCCGATGAAGGCCAGTCCCGCGGTGCGCAGCCAGCGCGTGCGCACCAGCTCGTCCAGGAACGGCGCGCTCACCAGCGCGACCATCGGCAGCACCGGCAGGATGTAGACGTCGCGCTTGCCGGCCGGGATCGAGAAGAACACCAGCACCAGCACCGCCCAGCCCAGCGGCAGCAGCACGCGCGCATCCTTCGCCTTGAGCGCGCGCCACCAGCGCGGCAGCGTGCCCGGATAGGCGAGCGACAGCGGCAGCCAGCTGAACAGCACGATCGGCAGGTAATAGAACGGCGAGTGGATGTGTCCCCACGACTTGGCGTAGCGGTCGGCGGTCTGGTGGAACAGGATGTCCTGCACGTAGGCGGCGTACGCCGGATTGCCGTCATGCGCGCGCGCCGCCAGCAGCATCGGCACGAGCCACAGCGCGATCGCCGCCAGCACGGCGGGCAGGCCCAGCCACCAGCGCATCGCCTGGCCCTTGCCCATCCGTACCGCGCCATCCCAGCCGCCGCGCAGCGCGAACGCGTACGGCAGCAGCAGCAGCAACGGCAGGAAGCCGACGCCCTTGGTGATCACCCCCAGCCCGGCGCAGAAGCAGCCCAGCCAGTAGGCACGCCAGTTCGGTCCGCGCAGCATGTGCGTGAGCAGGCCCCAGTTGCCGGCGGTGATCAGGAACATCACCAGCGGGTCGATCTGCGCGCGCTTGACCTGGTAGACGAACTGGAACGCCAGCAGCAGGCCAGCCGCGGCGTACAGGCCGACCTGCCGGTTCCACAGCCGCCGGCCCAGGTCGTAGATGAGCGCGAGCGTGCCCAGCGCCGCCAGCAGCGAGGGCAGCAGAAAGGCGATGCGCCAGTTGCGCACCAGCTCGAAGCTCACCGCCTCGGTCCACATCAGCACCGGCGGCTTGTCGGCGTACAGCTCGCTGCCGCGGTGCGGGAACAGCCAATCGCCGCCCTCGACCATCTGCTTGGCGGCGAGGGTGAAGCGCGGTTCGTCCGAGGGCCACGGATCACGCATGCCGATGCCCGCACCGATCACCACCAGGGCGATCAGCATCAGCAGCCAGAAGCGGCGGCGGTCCTGTGGGCTGGCGTGGGGAGGGGACATGAAGCGATCCGTGCAGAGCAGCAATCGTTGTAACCGGGCCGGGCTTACCTGGTGCTGAGCCGCTACTGCCTTTCAAGCACGGCATAGTACATGCCGTCCAGGTCGCCATCGCCGGGCAGGATCTGCCAACCAACGGCGGCCGCCTGGCCTGCCGGCAGGGTGAACGGCAACGCGCGTGCGTCCGCGTTGCCGGCGAGCAGCGATTGCACCGCCGCTTCGTTCTCCGCGCGCAGCAGCGAGCAGGTCGCATAGACCAGCTTCCCGCCGGGTTTCAGCAGCGGCCACAGCGCCGCGAGGATGCGCTGCTGCAGCTCGGCCAGCGGGGGAATGTCGCTCGCGCGGCGATGCAGCCGCACGTCGGGGCGCCGGCGCAACACGCCGGTGGCCGAACAGGGCGCGTCGATCAGGATGCGGTCGTACGGCTGGCCGTCCCACCAGGCTTCCTGCACGCCGGCGTCGCCGGCGCGCAGCTCGGCGTGCAGGCCGAGGCGGTCGAGGTTCTGGCCGATCCGGCGCAGCCGGGCCGGATCCGAATCCAGCGCGGTGAGCGCCAGCTCGGTGCGTTCGACCAGGTGGCAGGCCTTGCCGCCGGGTGCGGCGCAGGCGTCGAGCACGCGCTGGCCCGGGCGGGCGTCGAGCAGGTCGGCGGCGACCTGGGCGGCGCCGTCCTGCACTGCGAACAGGCCTTCGGCGAAGCCGGGCAGACGGGTGACGTCGCTGCTGTGCGGCAGCACGAGGGCGTCGGCAAGCCATGGATGCAGTTCGACTGCTTGGCCGTCCAGGTGCAGGCGCTCGAGCAGCGCTTCGCGCGTGGTGCGGCGGCGGTTGGCGCGCAGCATCAGCGGGGGCTCGTGATTGTCGGCGGCCAGCACCGCCTCGGCGTGGGTCGGCCAGTCGCGGGCGATCGCGTCGGCCAGCCAGGCCGGGTGCGCGTGGCGGGTGGATGGCACGCTGTCGAGGGCCGCCAGCCACTCGACGCGTTCGCGCTGCCAGCGGCGCAGCACGGCATTGACCAGTCCGGCCAGCCGCGGCCGCTTGAGCGCGCGGGTGGCCTCGACGGTGGCGGCCACCGCGGCGTAGTCGCTGAGTTCGAGGATTTCGAGCTGCACCAGGCCGAGCACCAGCAGCGCGTGTACCTGCGGCTCCTTGCGGCGCAATGGTTGCGCCAACAGTCGGTCGAGCGCCGGGTCGAAGCGCAGCCACCAGCGCGCGCCTTCGCTCAACAGGGCCATCAGCAGGGCGCGGTCGCGCGGGTCGGGGAGCTTGCCCGCGTGGCGTTCCATCGCCTCGCGAAGCGAGGTGCCGCGCAGGGCGATGTCGGCCAGTGCGGTGGCGGCGAGGGCGCGGGTGTCGGTCATCGCCATGTGCTGCCCGGGTTGTTAGTGACTCCCGTGAGACCTTGAACTTTGCCACCTCTCCCCTTCGGGGAGAGGGCTGGGGCGAGGGGGCAAGGCTTGCGGAAAACCAGGGACGTAGCGTGGGTCCAGGGCGGCTGCCACTCCAACAGACTTTCGGGCGAGCCCCGGCCCCTCACCCCAACCCTTTCCCCGGCGGGGAGAGGGAGCGGCAGCGCACTCACTTGGCAGCCCCGCGGAGTTCTGGGCGCGCGTTGAGGTAGTCGGCGGCGCTGATGCGCTTGCCGCCGGGGCGTTGCAGCGCAGTCACCCGCAGCGCGCCGTCGCCGCAAGCCAGTTCGATGCCTTCGCGGCTGGCGGCGAGCACGGCGCCTGGCGCCGCGTCGTGGCGCCGATCGATCGCCCGCGCGGCCCAGATCCGCACGCTCTCGCCGGCGATCGTGCCTTCCGCCACCGGCCATGGATCGAACGCGCGCACGGTGCGCTCCAGCTCGATCGCCGGACGGCCGAAGTCCAGCTTCGCCTCGGCCTTGTCCAGCTTGTGCGCGTAGGTCACGCCCTCGGCCGGCTGCGGCGTGGCCGCCAGCACTTCGCCGGCCAGCGTGCGGTGCAGGCCTTCGGCCAGCACCTCGGCGCCCAGCATCGACAAGCGGTCGTGCAGCGTGCCGCCGGTGTCGTCCGGGCCGATCGGCGTGCGCTTTTCCAGCAGCACCGGGCCGGTGTCCAGGCCGGCCTCCATGCGCATCAGGTCGACGCCGCTCTCGGCGTCGCCGGCGAGGATCGCGCGCTGGATCGGCGCCGCACCGCGCCAGCGCGGCAGCAGGCTGGCGTGCACGTTCCAGCAGCCCAGCCGCGGGATGGCCAGCACCTTGCGCGGCAGGATCAGGCCGTAGGCGACCACCACCAGCAGGTCCGGCGCATGGGCGGCCAGCGCGGCCTGCGCCTCGGGCGACTTCAGCGACTCGGGCTGCTCGACCGAGAGACCGGCGGCCAGCGCGGCCTGCTTCACCGGGCTCTCCGCGAGCCTGCGGCCGCGGCCGGCAGGGCGGTCGGGCTGGGTGTAGACGGCCACCACCTGCGCGCCGCTGGCGCGGCAGGCTTCCAGGCAGGGGACGGCGAATTCCGGCGTGCCGGCGAAGACGATCCTCAAGCGCTCGCCGCCTGCTTGCGCTGCTTTTCCATGCGCTTGAGCAGCATGTTGCGCTTGAGCGGCGAGAGGTAATCGACGAACACCTTGCCGGCCAGGTGGTCCAGCTCGTGCTGGATGCACACCGCCAGCGGGCCCTCGGCCTCCATGGTGAATGCCTTGCCTTCCACGTCCTGCGCCTTGACCGTGACCTTCAGCGCGCGGGTGACGTCGGCATAGATGCCGGGGAAGGACAGGCAGCCCTCCTGGTACACCTGGGTGCCTTCCCTGCCCACGATCTCGGCGTTGATCAGCGCCAGCGGCTGGTTGCGCTCCTCGCTCATGTCGGCCACCAGCACGCGCTTGTGCACGTTGACCTGGGTCGCGGCCAGGCCGACGCCGTTGGCTTCGTACATGGTTTCGTACATGTCGGCGACGAACTGCTTCAGTTCGGCGTCGAAGGCGGTCACCGGGGCGGCCTGCGTACGCAGCCGGGGATCGGGGAATTCAAGGATGGTCAGGACGGACATTTCGGTTACCTCGGGCGCCTTCAAGATGCGGGCGAATCGTCGTCAACGAAAGCCCCGGCGCAAACTAGAATGGGCCTTATTGTACGGCGGCAAGCTCCCGTGCGGCAGGCGATTTTGCCAACTGCTCCCGGTTGCGGGCCTTCACCATTCGGTTACACTCGCCCGAGCCTCGGGGGTAGGGGAATCCCGCATATGATCAAGAAGTCCATCGGGCTGCTGGCCGGCATGCTGGTCACCGTGGCCGTGTACGCCGCCGGGGCGCAGTTGCGCGCCGATCATCCCGATACCTACACCGTGCGCCGCGGCGACACGCTGTGGGATATCTCGGCCAAGTTCCTGTCCAAGCCGTGGCTGTGGCCGGAGATCTGGCAGGCCAATCCGCAGGTGCGCAATCCGCACCTGATCTACCCGGGCGACGTGCTCAACCTGTCCTTCATCAACGGCCCGCGGCTCAAGCTGGAGCCGAGCGTGCACCGCGAAGGCGAGGCCGTGCCGGCGATCCCGCTGGACCAGTTGCGCATGTTCCTCAAGGACATGCGCGTGATGGACGAGGACGCGGTCAAGTCCTCGCCCTACGTGGTCGGTTTCGAGGAAGCGCGCCTGCGCGGCACGGTCGGGCAGAACCTGTACGTGCGCGGCCTGCATGCCACGCCGGGCCAGCGTTTTGCGATCGTGCGGCCGACCCACACGTTCCGCAGCTTCGCGCCGGGCGATGCCGACAACACCCAGGAAGAGGTCGTCGGCCACACGCTGGACAGCAACGTCTCGATGGTGCGCACGCCGTGGGAAGAAGACTTCCGCGATGACGGCCACTACGGCAAGGGTCAGAACCTGGGCGTCGAGGTCAGCGTGATCGGCACCGCCGAAACCCTGCGCGAAGGCGACCCGTCCACCCTGTTGCTGCTGGACTCCACCCAGGAGATCCGTACCGGCGACCGCGTGCTGCCGCTGGATGGCCCGGCCTACGACCCCTACTACTACCCGCACGCCCCGCAGTCGATGCCGGCGGACGCCCGCGTGATCGCCTTCGCCGATGCGATGGACGCGGCTGGCCCGCGCCAGGTCGTGGCGCTGTCGATCGGTGCGAAGGACGGCGTCGACAACGGCCAGACCTACGCGATCTTCCAGCCGGGCGAGACCATCCACGACGACGTCGCCAGCAGCAGCTGGAGCCGTGGTTCTGGCGAGAAGGTCACCCTGCCCTCGGAGTTCGTCGGCCATGTGATGGTCTTCCGCACCTTCGACCGGGTCAGCTACGGCCTGGTGATGGATGGCCTGCGCCCGGTGCATCGCGGCGACCGCCTGGCGATGCCCGAATAAAGCCACGTCGCGGTTTTCGCCGACACGACGGCGCGGCCTTGGCCGCGCCGTTTTTCGTTGGGGCGAACCTACACTGGCTTGATGACTGACACGGATGCACTGCGCGCCTGGCTGATCCTGCTGCGGACGCCAGGCCTGGGCTGGGCCACGCTGCGCGAGCGCCTGGCCGCCGGAAAGGGCGACGTCCTCGCCGTGCTGGACGGCCTGCAACGCTCGCCGGAGCGCCTGGGCGAAGACGCCCGCGCCTGGCTCCGGCGCCCTGACGAAACGCGCCTGGCGGAAGACTTCGCCTGGCTCGCCGCCCCCGGGCATCGCCTGCTCTGCTGCACCGACGCGGATTTCCCGCCGCTGCTGGAGCACATCGCACAACCACCGGCCGCCCTGTTCGTCGCCGGCGACACGGGCCTGCTGCTGCATCCGCAGGTGGCCATCGTCGGCGCCCGCGGCGCCACCGCCGGTGGGCTGGCACAGGCACGCCACTTCGCCGGCGCGCTGGTGCAGGCGGGCTTCGTGGTCACCAGCGGCATGGCCGACGGCGTGGACGGTGCGGCGCACGCGGCGGCGCTGCACGCCGGCGGGTCGACCGTCGCGGTGGTCGGCACCGGCCCGGATCGCGTTTATCCACGCAAGCACCAGGCGCTGGCGCAGGCGATCGCCTCGCATGGGGCGCTGGTGAGCGAATTCCCGCCCGGCACCGCGCCGCGGGCGGACCACTTCCCCCGCCGCAACCGTCTCATCGCCGGATTGTCGCTGGGCACGCTGGTGATCGAGGCGGGAGTGAAGTCCGGCTCGCTGATCACCGCACGGCTGGCCGGCGAGCAGGGCCGCGAGGTGTTCGCCCTGCCCGGCTCCGTGCACAATCCGCTGGCGCGTGGGTGCCACCGGCTGATCCGCGAGGGCGTGCGGCTGGTCGAGGAGCCGGCGGAACTGGTCGAGGCGCTGGCGCCGGCCGCGCGTGCACTCGGCGTCGAGCTCGCCGCGCGGCTGGACGATGCGCCGGCGCGGGAGTCGTTGCCAGCTCCACGCCAGGCCGACCCGGAGCACGATCGCCTGCGCCAGGCGCTTGGCCACGATCCGGCCACGCTGGACGAACTGGTGACCCGCACCGGCCTGGCGCCGGCCGCGCTGGCCTCGATGTTGCTGATGCTGGAACTGGAGGGGCGCGTCGAAAGCTTGCCGGGCAACCGCTACCAGCGCCTGGCATCGGCCTGATCGGCCTCGCGCAGGAGCCGGGATGCAGGCTTTGCCTGCGGATTGCGGCGCCGGTCCGCTGCCGGGCGGGCTCCGGCAGCTTGCCGCGCACCGCCGCCAACCCGCGCCAGGTCGCGGTTTCACGCGATCCGGCTTGACAGTCGCTGCGAGCGCATGGCTCAACTAATAAAGAGTGTGCCCGCCAGCCGGCGGCACGGAACGCTTCCGGAAACCCCCCGCCCCATGGCCAAGAACCTCCTCATCGTCGAGTCGCCCGCCAAGGCCAAGACGATCAACAAGTACCTCGGCAAGGACTTCCAGGTCCTGGCCTCCTACGGCCACGTGCGCGACCTCAAGCCGAAGGAGGGCGCGGTCGATCCGGACAACGGCTTCGCCATGAAGTACGAGGTGATCGAGCGCAACGAAAAGCACGTCGACGCGATCGCCAAGGCGGCCAAGGCGGCCGACGACATCTACCTCGCGACCGACTTGGATCGCGAAGGCGAGGCGATCTCCTGGCACATCAGCGAGATCCTCAAGGAGCGCGGCCTGGTCGAAGGCAAGCGCATGCACAGGGTGGTGTTCTCCGAGATCACGCCCAAGGCGATCAAGGCGGCGGTGGCGCAGCCGCGCGGGCTGTCGCACGACATGGTCGACGCGCAGCAGGCGCGACGCGCGCTGGACTACCTGGTCGGCTTCAACCTCTCGCCCGTGCTGTGGCGCAAGGTGCAGCGCGGCCTTTCGGCCGGCCGCGTGCAGAGCCCGGCGCTGCGCATGATCGTCGAGCGCGAGGAGGAGATCGAAGCCTTCGTCGCTCGCGAGTACTGGACCGTCGAGGCGAAGCTCAAGCACGCCGAGGGCGACTTCGGCGCGCGCCTGACCAAGCTCAACGGCAAGAAGTTCGAGCAGTTCGACCTCACCAACGAGCGCGATGCGATGGCCGCACGCGCCGCGCTCACCGAGGCCGCGCACGGCCGCCTGACGGTGAGCGAGGTCGGCTCCAAGGAGCGCAAGCGCCGGCCGGCGCCGCCGTTCACCACCTCCACGCTGCAGCAGGAGGCCGCGCGCAAGCTCGGCTTCGGCACCAGCCGCACGATGAAGATCGCGCAGGGCCTGTACGAGGGCGTCAGCCTTGGGCAGGAGGGCAACGTCGGCCTGATCACCTACATGCGTACCGACTCCACCGCGCTGTCGACCGAGGCGACCGATGAGCTGCGTGCGCTGATCGCCCGCGACTTCGGCCGCAACGCGCTGCCCGACGGCGTGCAGGTCTACCGCACCAAGAGCAAGAACGCGCAGGAGGCGCACGAGGCGATCCGCCCGACCTCGGCCATGCGCACGCCGCGCCAGGTCGCCGCCTTCCTCAACGAAGAACAGCGCAAGCTGTACGAGCTGATCTGGAAGCGCACGGTCGCCTGCCAGATGATCCACGCCACGCTCAACACCGTGTCGGTGGATTTCGAGCTGCCGCACGTCGCCGGCGGCCCGGCCGCATTCCGCGCCACCGGCACCACAGTGGTCGACCCGGGCTTCCTGGCCGTGTACGAGGAAGGCCGCGACCAGAAAACCGCCGAGGACGACGAGGAAGGGCGCCGCCTGCCGCGCCTGGTCAAGGGCGAGCAGGTCGCGCTTTCCGACATCCTGGCCGACCAGCACTTCACCGAGCCGCCGCCGCGCTATTCGGAGGCCAGCCTGGTCAAGGCGCTGGAGGAATACGGCATCGGCCGCCCGTCCACCTACGCCAGCATCATCCAGGTGCTGCAGAACCGCGAGTACGTGTTCCTGGACAGCCGCCGCTTCAAGCCGACCGATGTCGGCCGCGCGGTGGGCAAGTTCCTCACCCAGCACTTCAACCAGTACGTGGACTACGACTTCACCGCGAGGCTGGAAGACGAGCTGGACGCGGTCAGCCGTGGCGAGGAGGCCTGGGTGCCGCTGATGGAGCGTTTCTGGCAGCCGTTCAAGACCCAGGTCGAGGAGAAGACCGAGTCGGTCGACCGCAGCGAGGCCACCGGCGCGCGCGAGCTGGGCATCGACCCGAAGAGCGGCAAGCCGGTGTCGGTGCGGCTTGGCCGGTACGGGCCCTACGCGCAGATCGGCGACAAGGACGCCGACGAGAAACTGCAGTTCGCGTCCCTGCGTCCCGGCCAGAGCATGCACACCATCACGCTCGAGGAGGCGATGGAGCTGTTCAAGCTGCCGCGCAAGCTGGGCGCCAGCGAGACGGGCGAAGAGGTGAGCGTCGGCATCGGCCGCTTCGGCCCGTTCGTCAAGCAGGGCAGCACCTACGCCTCGCTCAAGCCGGAAGACGATCCGTACACGATCGAGCTGCCGCGCGCGCTGCAGATCGTCCGCGAGAAGCTGGAGATGCTCGCCAACCGCGTGATCGCCGACTTCGGCAACGGCGTGCAGGTGCTCAACGGGCGCTACGGGCCCTACATCACCGACGGCGAGAAGAACGCGCGCATCCCCAAGGACACCGAACCGAAGGACCTGACCGAGGCGCAGTGCCTGGAGCTGCTCGCCGCCGCGCCGGCGAAGAAGGGCCGCTTCGCGCGCAAGACCGCCACCAAGCAGGCCGCCGCGAAGAAGGCGCCGGCCGCGAAAAAGGCCGCTGCCAAGAAGGCGCCCGCGAAGAAGACCGCGGCCAAGAAGACGGCCGCCAGGAAAACAGCCAAGAAGACCGCCACCAAGAAGGCGGCCGTGAAAAAGGCGGGCAAGGCCGGCGCCCCGACGTGACCGCACGCTATACCCTCGCCGATGGCGCGGCCGCCGCGGAAATGCTGCACGGTGGCGGCGTGCTGGCCTATCCGACCGAGGCGGTCTACGGCCTCGGTTGCGACCCGCACGACCGAGTCGCCTTCGAGCGCCTATTCGCGCTCAAGCAGCGCCCGCCGACGCAGGGCGTGCTGCTGATCGCGGCAGACTTTGCCCAGGTCGAGCGCTACATCGACCTGGCCCAGGTGCCGGCCGAGGTGCTGGCGCAGGTCCAGGCCAGTTGGCCGGGCCCGAACACCTGGATCTTCCCGCGCACCGCGGCGGTGCCAGCCTGGGTCGCCGGCGGACACGTCGGCATCGCGCTGCGGGTCACCGCCCACGCGCCAGCCGCCGCGCTGTGCCGTGCCTATGGCGGCGCGCTGGTCTCGACCAGCGCCAACCCGCACGGCTCGCCCGCGGCGCGCAGTGCGGCGATGGTGCTGGACTATTTCGGCGAGGCGCTCGACGGCGTGCTCGACGCGCCGCTCGGCGGGCAGGAGCGGCCCACGGTGATCCGCGATGCGCTTTCGGGCGCTATCATCCGCGCCTGAGCGTCCAGGGGACGCTGCCGGCCCGATGGATGGCCTGCGGCGGGACAGCAGCACACGTGCGTTTCACGCCGGCTTGCAACGGCCGGTCGCCATGCTGTGCGCGTCTGGCGCATGGCGGACTGGGAGATAAGCAGCTTGGCCATCGTTTACGACACATTCCAGCGCGAGGCGCCACAGCGCCTGGCGCTGCTGCATGCGGACACGCCCGAACGCGTGCTGGCGTGGCGCGACGGCCGCAGCGTCAGCGCCGCGCAGTTCCTCGCGCACGTGCGCCAGGCTGCCGCCACGCTGCCGGCTGCCTGCGCCGCGGTGAACCTGTGCGAGGACCGTTACGCCTTCCTGGTCGCCTTTTGCGCCATCGTGCTGCGTGGCCAGACCAACCTGCTGCCGTCCTCGCGCGCACCGCAGGCGGTGGACGAGGTGATGGCCGCGCACCCGGGTTGCTATGCGCTGGGCGAGCAGGCGCTCGACCCCGCGCCGGCCGGTTACCACCGCCTGCCCGCCTTGACCGCGCTGCCCGATGTCGAGGAGGCCGAGGGCTGGCCGCAGATCCCGGCCAGCCAGGTGGTGGCCATCGGCTACACCTCCGGTTCGACCGGCACGCCCAGCGCCAACCTGAAGACCTGGCGCAGCTTCCACGCCAGCAACGCCGGCAACCTGGCGATGCTGCATGCGGCGGTCGGCGAGCGTTTCGGCGTGGTCGCCACGGTGCCGCCGCAGCACATGTACGGCATGGAGATGAGCGTGCTGCTGCCGCTGCTGGGCGGGGTCGGCGTGCACGCGGGGCGGCCGTTCTTCCCGGCCGATGTGGCTGCCGCGCTGGCCGAGGTGCCCGAGCCGCGCGTGCTGGTGACCACGCCGGTGCACCTGCGCGCGCTGGTCGAGTCGGGCATCGCGCTGCCGGCGCTGGCGGCGATGGTGTCGGCCACCGCGCCGATGCCGCCGGAGCTGGCACGGGCGGCGGAAGAGCGCTTCGGCGCGCCGCTGCAGGAAGTGTTCGGCTCGACCGAGACCTGCGTGTTCGCCAGCCGCCGCACCACCCGCGAGGATGACTGGTCGCTCTATCCGGACGTCCAGTTGCATCCGCAGCCGGACGGCACCCAGGTCGAAGCGCCGCAACTGGATGTGCCACGGCTGCTCGCCGACATCGTCAGCCTGTCCGCCGACGGCCGGCGTTTCCGCCTGCGCGGGCGCCAGGCCGACATGCTGGAGATCGCCGGCAAGCGCGCTTCGCTGGGCGACCTCACGCGGCGCCTGCTGGCCATTCCCGGCGTGCAGGACGGCGTGGTGTTCCAGCTCGACGACGGCGACGCGCTGGGCGTGCACCGCATCGCCGCGCTGGCGGTGGCGCCGGCGCTGGACGAGCATGCCATTCTCGACGCGCTGCGCCGCGCGATCGATCCGGTGTTCCTGCCCCGGCCGCTGCTCAAGGTCGCCGCACTGCCGCGCAACGAGACCGGCAAACTGCCGCGCGCGGCGCTGCTCGAACTGCTTGCCCGCCACCACGCGCATCCGTAGGCAGCGGCAGATGGGCTTCAGCCCACCGCAACCCACCGCGGGACGCGTGGTGGGCTGAAGTCCACCCTACGAACCGCGTACCGGCGCAGTCCTCGGCACCGCTACAATGCGCGCCTGCGCCGCGGGGCGCACCACACGCTTCGGAGAGCGCATGAAGGTCCTGGTCATCGGCAGCGGCGGGCGCGAGCACGCGCTGGCGTGGAAGCTCAAGCAGTCGCCGCGGGTGAGCGAGGTGATCGTCGCCCCCGGCAATGCGGGCACCGCGCGCGAGCGCGGCGTGCGCAACGTCGACGTGGCCATGAAAGACCTCGACGGCCTGCTCAAGCTGGCCAGGGCCGAGAAGGTCGAACTCACCGTCGTCGGTCCGGAAGTGCCGCTCGTCGCCGGCGTGGTCGACCGCTTCCGCGCCGCCGGCCTGCGCATCTTCGGGCCGCGCGCGGTCGCCGCGCAGCTGGAAGGCTCCAAGGCCTTCGCCAAGGATTTCCTGCTCCGCCACAACATTCCCACCGCGCGCTACGCGGTGTTCAACGAGCTCACCGCCGCGCTCGCCTACGTGCGCCAGCATGGCGCGCCGATCGTGATCAAGGCCGATGGCCTGGCCGCGGGCAAGGGCGTGGTGGTGGCGTTGACCCTGACCGATGCGGAGCAGGCGCTGCACGACATGCTCGGCGGGCACGCCTTCGGCAATGCCTCGGCGCGGGTGGTGATCGAGGAATTCCTCGAGGGCGAGGAAGCCAGCTACATCGTGATGAGCGACGGCAGCCACGCGCTGCCGATGGCCTCCAGCCAGGACCACAAGCGCCGCGACGAGGGCGACCTCGGACCCAACACCGGCGGCATGGGTGCCTACTCGCCGGCGCCGGTGGTCACCGCCGCGGTCGAGCAGCGCATCCTGAAGGAAGTGATCGAGCCGACCCTGCGCGGCATGGCCGCCGAGGGCGCGCCGTTCATCGGATTCCTATACGCGGGATTGATGATCGACCCGTCGGGTGCACCCAAGGTCATCGAATTCAACGTGCGCTTTGGCGATCCGGAAACCCAGCCGATCATGCTGCGCCTGAAATCGGACCTAGTGGAGCTGATCGAGGCCGCGCTCGACGGCGAATTGCGCCACACGCGCGCGCAGTGGGACAGCCGCCCGTCGATCGGCGTGGTGGTGGCCGCCGAGGGCTACCCCGGTCGCGTACGCAACGGCGATCCGATCGGCGGACTGGACAGCGCGTTCGACCCGACCGTGAAGGTGTTCCACGCGGGCACGGCACTGGACGCGCAAGGCCGCGTGGTCACCGCGGGCGGGCGCGTGCTGACCGTCTGCGCGCTGGGCAGCGACCTGGCCGCGGCGCGCGAGCATGCCTATGAGGCGGCTTCGAAGATCCACTTCAACGGCGCGTTCTGCCGGCGCGACATCGCGCACCGGGCGTTGCGGCGCGGGACCTGACGCTGGTGGCCGCGCGTCACGGCCGCGCGCTGGCCGTCGCCAGCCTCGTCCTGTGCCTGGTCTATGCGCTGGTGGCCGTCGGCGGCATGCTGCTGCTGTCGCCACGCGTACCGTATGCCGATCCCTGGCGCTTTTACGCGCACCTGCTGACTACCCCTTGGCCGGTCGACGTGTTGACCGTCGACAACGGCCACCCGGAAATCCTGCCGAACCTGCTGCGCCTGTTCGAACTTCAGGCGCTTGGCGGTGGCCAATGGCTGCAGATTCTCGTCGGCGTGTTGATGCTGGCCGGCTGCTGCTTGCTGTGGGCGCTCGCCTGGCGCGGGTCCGACCCGTCGTCTGGGCTGAAGCTCCCGCGCACGGGCTGGCTACTCTGCGGTGCGCTTATGCTGCTTTGGTTCGGCAATGGCCGCACGCTGGCGCATGCCAACGAATCGGTGCACGCCTACCTGGTGATCGGCTGTCTGTTTGGTGGCGTACTGCTCGCCGCCCGACCCGGTCGTGCACGGTTGGCGCTGGCGCTGCTGCTAGGGCTGCTCGGGACGCTTTCCTTCGGGACCGGCGCGGCGATCTTCGGTGCGTTGTTCATCGTGCTGTGCCTGCGCCGCGCGCGCTGGCAGGCGCTGCTGGCCTGGCTCGTGGCCACGACGGTGGCGCTGGCCTGCTATTTCACGTTGCCGCGCACGGGCGGCGGCGCGGCCGCACTGGCCGTGGAGCCGGGCTGGCAGGCCAGCGTCCTGTTGCGCTGGCTGGCGGCGCCCTACCTGTATGCGATGGGCCCGTTCGCCGATGCCTCATTGCAGGACAAGCTGCCCACGTTGGCGCGAGTGGCATCGGCACCGTTCGCGCGGCTGTCGCTGCAATGGTTCGGCGACGCGCGACAAGCCGTGTGGCCGGAACTGGGCCTGGGCCTGGCGGGCGCGATGGCGCTGCTCGCCTTGAGCGTGCGCGCCTGGCGCCAGCCGTGCGCCTGGCCGCGGCAGGAACGGCTGGCGCTGGCGGCAAGCTGGTTCGCCGTGGGCTGCGGCCTGCTGGTGGCGATCGCGCGCGCCGACTATTTCCGGCAGTACCCGGCGCAGCTCTACTCGGGCCGTTATCTGGTGTGGTCGTCGCTGTTCTGGGGCGGCTTGCTGGCCACGGCCACGCTGCGGCTGGCGGCGCGCGGCCGCTCCCGCATGGCGATCGGCCTGCCGTTGCTGGCGGGTCTGTTCCTGTTGCCGAGCACGTGCTGGATGCTGTTGCCGGCGCGGCACGCGCAAGTCGTCGCCGATCGCGACGCATTGGGCGTGACCACCGGCGTCCTCGACCGCTCCACCGAACATGGCGAGAACGTGCTGGACGAGATGGTAGCCGCACGGCCGGTGTTGATGCAGCACCGCACGGCGGTGTTCGCATCGCGCCAGGCCAGCCTGCTCGGCACGCTGGCGCCGGCGCAGGCCAAGCCGCTGCCAGTGCGCGGCATGCACCTGACCGCGGTCGACAATGCGTTCCCATGGCCGGGGACCGAGGTGCGCTTCAGCTATGCGGTGGATCGGCCAGGGCCGCGCCTGTTGCTGGTGGACCGGGCGGGCCGGGTGGTCGGCATGGCCGCCCCGGCGGGCAACACGGGAGTCTGGCTCGGCTCGGCCCGCGGCACGGTCGAGTCCCTGTCCGGCCTGCGGGTGATGGCACCCTGGTAGGGTCCGCCGCCGCGGCATCGCCGGGCGGCGGATCGCTGTCAGGCCGCCGCGCGGTCCGGCGCGCCGGGCTCGGCACTGCGCGCGGATCCCGGGCGTAGCACCATGTACAGCATCAGCAGCATGCCCAGCAGCACGCCCACCGAGCCGACGCCCAGCAGCGGTGCGAGTGTCTCCTCGCTGGCCTTGCCGCCGTAGAGCAGGAACAGGCCGAGCAGCATCAGGATCGCCGCGACCTGGTGCAACGCGAACTGGGTGACCGCCAGGCCCCGGCGCGGCGCCTCCAGCCACAGGCGGTGGATGATCCCGTACACCAGCGACAGCACGAAACCGACCAGCAGCACATGGGCGTGCGTCACCAGCTCCCCATGGTTGTGCGAGGCGGCCATGTAGATGCCCAGCGCCATGCCGATGGCGGCATAGCACAACGCCCAGACCAGATATCTCCGGCTCATGTCCACGCTGTTCCCTCCCGAAACGCAGGCGCCTGGTTGGCGGGCGCCACGAGCGCCGTGGAAGGCTTGCGCTGCATGGCACCGCGGCGCGTCCGCCCCCGGCGGCCCCTTCCCCGCGGCGAAGGTATGCCGATCGGGGCGTGCCCGCAACGTCGGGTGGGCGCTTTCACGCTAGGCTAGCGCCAGCTTCGGGACCCGGATCCGCATGAGCCAATTCGACCTGCTCGGCCAGCGCCGCTTCGCGCCCTTCTTCTGGACCCAGGCGCTGGGTGCATTCAACGACAACGCCTTCCGCAACGCGCTGGTGATGCTGGTGGCGTTCCAGATGGGGCTGGACGACAGGAGCGTGTCGCTCTACACCAACCTCGCACCGGCACTGTTCATCCTGCCGTTCTTCCTGTTCTCGGCCACCGCCGGCCAGTTGGCGGAGAAATACGAGAAGACGCGCATCATCCGCGCGGTGAAGCTGTTCGAGATCGGCGCGATGGTGCTGGCGGCGATCGGCTTCCACACGCACGACACCACGCTGCTGCTGGTGGTGCTGTTCCTGATGGGGCTGCACTCGACCACCTTCGGGCCGATCAAGTACGCGATCCTGCCGCAGGCGCTCAAGCCGGCCGAGCTGGTCGGCGGCAACGGGCTGGTCGAGATGGGCACGCAACTGGCGATGCTGGTCGGCATGATCGCCGGCAACTCGCTCATGCTGGTGGCCGGCATCGGACCGTGGCTGGCCTCGGCGGCGACCATCGCGGTGGCGGTGGCCGGTTACCTCGCCAGCCGGCGCATCCCGCCGGCGCCGGCGACGGCGCCGGAGCTCAGGTTCAACTGGAAACCGCTGAACGAGACCGCGCGCGTGCTCGGCATCGTGCGGCGCGATCGCGCGGTGTTCAACGCGGTGCTGGGCATTTCCTGGTTCTGGTTCTTCGGCACGGTGCTGATCGCGCAGTTGCCCAACTACACGCGCGAGACGCTCGGCGGCGACGGTTCGGTCAACACGCTGGTGCTCACGTTGTTCTCGATCGGCACCGGCGCGGGCGCGCTGCTGTGCGAGCGCATGTCGGGCCGGCGCGTGGAGATCGGCCTGGTGCCGCTGGGCGCGTTCGGATTGACGCTGTTCGGCGTGGACCTGTACTTCGCGCGACATGGCGTGGCGCTGGCGCAGGGGCTGGACTGGCTGGCGTTCCTGCGTGGCGCAGGCAGCTGGCGCGTGGCGCTGGACCTCACCCTGATCGGCGTGTTCGCCGGCTTCTATGTGGTGCCGCTGTTCGCCTTCGTGCAGGCGCGCGCGCCGCGCGAGCAGCTCTCGCGGGTGATCGCCGGCAACAACATCGTCAATGCGCTGCTGATCGTGCTGGCGGCAGGCTTCGGCCTGGGCTTGGGCGCGCTGGGCTTCGACGCGGTGGAGACCTTCCTCGCCGCGGCGCTGCTCAATGTGTTGGTGGCGGCGTACATCTTCACGCTGGTGCCCGAGTTCCCGATGCGCTTCATCACATGGGTACTGGTGAACACGCTCTATCGCGTGCGCGTGGAGGGCATGCGCCACGTGCCGGAGGAAGGCCCGGCGCTCTTGGTGTGCAACCACGTCAGCTTCATGGACCCGTTGCTGCTGATGGCGAACCTGCGGCGGCCCACGCGCTTCGTCATGTACTACCGGATCTTCAACATCCCGGTATTGCGTTTCGTGTTCCGTACCGCGAAGGCGATCCCGATCGCCGGCCAGAAGGAAGATCCGGCCGTGCTAGGGGCCGCCTGCGAGGCGATCGACCAGGCGCTCGCCGCCGGCGAGCTGGTGTGCATCTTCCCCGAGGGCGGACTGACCCGCGACGGCGAGATCGCGCCGTTCCGGCCGGGCGTGCTGCGCATCCTGGAGCGGCGCCAGGTGCCGGTGGTGCCGATGGCCCTGCGCGGCCTGTGGGGCAGCGTGTGGAGCCGGCGCGACACGCGGCTGGGCCGTGCGCGGCTGCCGCGGCGGTTCCGTGCGCGGGTGGAACTGGTGGTCGATGCGCCGGTGCCGCCGGAACGGCTGCGGCTGGATGCGCTGGAAACGCGCGTGCGCGAGTTGCGCGGCACGCTGGCGTAGGGCTTTCGTAGGCGGGCTTCAGCCCACCGCAGGACTGCCTGGTGGGCTGAAGCCCACCCTACGAGGAACCTGGCGTCAGGTGAGCCAGCCGCCCAGCACGATCAGCGCGATGACGCTCAGCCAGGCCAGCAACGCGCGCAGGAACGCGCTGCGCATGCGCGCCAGTTCGAGCAGCGGATCGGTATGTTCTTCGGCATAGCCGTCGCCCGCCTCGATTTCCACCGTGATGTCCGCGCAGGCGGCCGCGGCGAGGAAATCCGGGCCGTCGGTGTACCAGCTGGTCGGGGCGGCGTGCCGGCGCCAGCGATGCCAGGCGGCCATCACCGCATCCCAATGGCCGACCAGGGCCAGCGTGAAGACCAGCAACTGTGCCGGGAGCCAGTCCAGCGCGTTGGCGACGCGGCGCGCGTGGATGCGGCTGGCGGCGTCGAGCGCCAGCGTGTCGTCGCGGCCCAGCGTCTGCGCCAGCCGGTAAAGCAGGGCGCCAGCGGGACCGAGCAGGAAGAACCACAGCAGCACGCCGAAGCGCCGCCGCAGGGCAGCCATCGCCACCGCCTCGCCCAGCGCGTGCGCACTCCAGGCTACCTCGCCGCCCGGCTCGGCCAGGCGTTGCGCGGCCTTCTGGCGGGCGACCGGATCGGGCGCGTGCAGGATCGCCTCCAGGTCCGCTTCGAAGGCGTGCGGGCCCAGCCCGTAGAGCAGCACCAGCACGGCGAACGCCAGTTGCAGGAAGCCGCCGAGCGGCAGGCGGCCCAGCAGATCGGCCAGCAGCAGGCACAGCACCGTCGGCACGATCAGGGTCAGCAGCACGCGGCTGCGGCCGTCGGTGTCGTCCAGTTGCCGCACCCAGCCGCGGAACACGCCGTCGCCGCGCCATTGCGCAAGCTGCGGCAGCAAGTGCAGCAGGCCGAGGGCGATGAGGGCGGCGAGCAGGCTTAAGGCCATCGGGGAGCTCCTGGAAGTGCCCGGCCATTGTAGGGCAAGCACTCCATGCGGCCCGTCGGCGCCGCTTGCCCGTGCGGATGCCGCGTCGGGGGGCCTTGCGGCGTCCCTCAGGTGACGAGCGTGTCCAGTTCGAGCTCGGCGCGTTCGCGCAGCCAGTGCGCCAGCAACTGGTAGGACACCGACAGCCGCGTCGGCGTGGCGAAACTGCCGTCCGCCAGGCCGGCCGTGATCTGCCCGGGGGTGAACCAGCGCGCGTCCTCCAGTTCGCCATCACGCAGGTCGATCGCCGGATCCAGCGCATGGGCGATGAAGCCGACCATCAGCGAAGCCGGCAGCGGCCAGGGCTGCGAGGAGTGGTAATGCACCTCGCCCACGCGCACGCCGGCTTCCTCGGCCACCTCGCGGCGCACCGCGTCTTCCAGCGACTCGCCCGGCTCGACGAAGCCGGCCAGCGCCGACCAGCGGCCCTTGGGCCAGCTCGCCTGGCGCCCGAGCAGGCAGGCCCCCTCATGTTCGACGATGGTAATGATGGCCGCGTCGGTACGCGGAAAGTGCAGGCGCCCGCAGGCGTCATCGGTGCATTGCATGCGGTGCCCGGCCGCAACGCGCCTGAGCGGCGCACCGCAGCCGCTGCAGAAACGCGTTTCGCGCTGCCAGTGCGCCAGGCCCTTGGCGTAGGCGAACAGGCCCGCTTCGTCGGCAGCCAGGCGCAGGCCCGCTTCGCGCAAGCCGATGCGGCGCGCGGCCAGGCGTTCTTCCAGCGCATCGAACGGATGGGCGTCGTCGAGGGCGAGCAGAAAGTGCGGACAGCCTCCCGCGATGCCGAGCAGGCTGGCCGGCACGTCGGCGAACCATGCGCTCCGCTCGGCCCCGCTGAGCCAGCGCAGGCCTTCGGTCTCCTGCAGCAGATAGCTTTCGCCGGCGGCGTCCAGCAGCAGGTAGCGCGCCTCGCGGCAGCCGGCCTGCTCGGCCAGCCAGGCCTCCTCGTCGCGGCGCTCCGACATGCGGTCGAGCACCAGGCTCAGGCCGGCGAAGATGTTGGTGACGGCAGCGGCCATCGGTGGCTCAGGTGGAGAAGGAGGAGCCGCAGCCGCAGGTGGTCTTGGCGTTGGGGTTGCGGATCACGAACTGCGCGCCGGACAGGCTTTCGGCGTAGTCGATCTCCGCGCCGGTGAGGTACTGCAGCGAGAGCGGATCGACCAGCAGCGTGACGCCTTCGCGGGCCAGCGCGAAGTCGTCCTCAGCCTGGGCCTCGTCGAAGGTGAATCCGTACTGGAAGCCCGAACAACCGCCGCCGGAGATGTACACGCGCAGCTTCAGCGCCGGGTTGCCCTCCTCGACGATCAGTTCGTGCACCTTGCGCGCGGCGGCCTCGGTGAAGACCAGCGGGGCGCCGGCCTGGCGGTAATCGGGGATCGGGACGACGGTTTCCATGCGGCGGATGTGCGGTTGCGGAGGCGCGATCTCAAGGATAGCGCCTGGCGGCTCAGGCCGGCACGGCCTCATCGAGATCGGCATCCGGCTGGCCCGGCGCGGGCAGCTCGCGCGCCACCGGCTCCACGCGGTGACTCATGCGCCCGTTCACCTGCGCGCCGGCGGCCATCTCCAGCGTGCGGTAGTGCACGTCGCCGGTGATGCGCGCCAGCGGTGCCAGTTCCAGCCGCTCGCCGGCGTAGATGTCGCCCTGCACGGTGCCGTTGATGATTGCGTGCGGCACATGGATGTCGCCCTGTACCTGGCCCTGCTCGCTCAGGGTGAACACGGCGTCCTCGCCTTCGGCCAGCACGGCGCCTTCGATGCGGCCGTCCAGGTGCAGTGCGCCGCTGAAGCGCAGGTCGCCGCGGATCACCGTGCCGCGGGCGATCAGGCTGGTGTCTTGGCTGCCGCTCGAGCGGTCGGTGCGTCGACGGTTGAGCATGGTCAGTTTCCCCCTTCGATCGTGGTGAGGTTGCCCGACAGCGCATCGTTCCACGCCACGGCGCGGTCGACGGCGTCGTCGCCCTCGGGTCGGACGTGGATGCGCAGCCGGGTCGGCTTGAAGTCGGCCGGTAACATGAATGTGGCGTGCAACTGCTGGAAATAGCGGAAGCGGAACGGCAGGCCGTCCTTCTGCGCGGCGTCGCCCAACTGGGACCAGTCCAGCGCCACCACCTTGTCGCCGCGCACGCCCTCCACGCTGATCGTGACGGCGCCGCTGACGTCGCTGCCGCGCTTGGCGTTCTGGGTCAGGCTGAGCGCGAGGTTCCAGGCGTGCGAGCCGTTCACCGGACGCAGTTGCACTTCCTGCACCTTGAGTCCCTCGCGCTGGGCATTGCCGCCGACCAGGCGTGAATAGAAGCCCAGGTCCGCGCGCAGGCCGTTGATTTCCTCGTCGCGCTCGGTGAGCGTGCCGCGCAGCGACTTGGTCGCGATGTCGGTGACCTGCTGCGCGCGCTTGAGATTGGCGATCTGCTGCTTGAGCTGCTCGTTCTGCGCGGCCAGCTGTTTCGCTTCGCGGTGGTCGATCGCCGCCGGCGTGGTGCGCCAGGCCAGCACGCCGACGATCGCGCCGGTCAGCAGCAGGCTGGCCAGCCAGGCCACGCCCAGCCACAACCGGCGGCGGCGCAGGCTGGCCTCGTCGTGCGGGCGCACGACGAAGCGCGGGGGCGGGCGTGAAGCCATGTGGAAATCCGGAACTGCTGGGGTGACCGATATAGCCGCAGCGTGACGAGAGCGTCAAGGAACGACCGCACGCTTTGCGCTACGGGACGCGGCAGGGTGGGCTTGAGTCTCCATGGCGGTGGCCTGTAGAGGGACGCCACCCTGCACCGGGTCAGCTGCCCATCTTGCTCTGCAGGTAGCGCTCGGCGCCGATGTCCTTGACTAGGTTCTGCTGGGTTTCGAGCCAGTCGATGTGCTCTTCCTCGTCGTGCAGGATGCCCTTGAACAGGTCGCGGCTCACGTAATCGGCAATGCCTTCGCTGTGCGCGATCGCCGCGCGCAGGTCGATTGCGGCGGCCAGTTCCAGGTCCAGGTCGCCCTGGATGCACTCGAGCACGTTTTCACCGATGCGCAGCTTGCCCAGGTGCTGCAGGTTGGGAAGTCCGTCCAGGAACAGGATGCGCTCGATCAGGCGATCGGCGTGCTTCATCTCCTCGATCGACTCCTTGTATTCGTGCTCGGCCAGTTCGCCGTAGCCCCAGTCCTTGAACATGCGGTAATGCAGGAAGTACTGGTTGATCGCGGTCAGCTCGTTGTAGAGCACCTTGTTGAGGTACTCGATGACCTTGGCGTCGCCTTTCATGGGGAAGTCTCCGGTGCAGGGTCGACCAGGGACTATACGGGCTCGCGCCCGGCGCGGGAGAAACGCGAATGGTTGCGGTTTGGGTTCGCCCCGAAGCGCTACGCGGTGACCAGCGGCAGCGGGAACGCCACCTGGGTCAATGCGGCCTCGAGCGTGGCACGCGCTTCCGGCTCGCAGCAGCCGCAGCAGTCCGAGCAGCCGGTGCGCGCCTGCAATTCGGCAAAGGTGCGCACGCCATCGGCGACGGCACGGCGGATGTCGCCGTCGGTCACGGCGTTGCAGAGGCAGATATACATGCCGCGCATTCCAGCGCGAATGCGAATGATTGTCAACTAGGTTCCGCGACGTGGCTCAGGCGACCGCGCGGTTGCCTGGCCGGTCGCCTTCCGCGGCACGTGGCAGGGCCTCGAGCTTCACGCTCAGCAGGTCTTCCACCAGTGGCGCGAAATGGCGCAGCGCGCGCTCGTACACCTGGCGCTTGAAGTTGACCACGTGCACCGCCGGATACCAGAAGTCGACCCAGCGCCAGATGTCGAACTCCGGCTTGTCGCAGGCGTCCAGCTTGAGCGCATCCTCGCCACCGACCAGCCGCAGCAGGAACCACACCTGCTTCTGCCCGATGCAGGTGGGGCGCTGGTGGTGGCGCACGTAGCGGTTGGGCAGCCGGTAGCGCAGCCAGCCGCGGGTGCTGCCGATGACCTCGACGTGCTCGGGTGCGAGACCGGTTTCCTCGGCCAGCTCGCGGTACATCGCCTCCAGCGGCGTCTCGTCGCTGCGCATGCCGCCCTGCGGGAACTGCCAGCCGTCGTGGCTGACGCGGCGGGCCCAGAACAGCCGGCCATCGCCGTTGAGCAGCACGATGCCAACGTTCGGGCGATAACCATCCGCGTCGATCATGTCGCCTCCTGGGCCCGCGTGGCGCGTATGCCGCGGCCTGGGCTCGGATTCAACCATAGCGCGCGCGGCGGCGGAAAGCGAAGAGGCTTGAACCGGCCCGGCCCGCCAATTACACTGCCGGGCTCCGTTGGCGCGACGCGCCGACGCGTCCCATGGCTATGTAGCTCAGCCGGTTAGAGCACAGCACTCATAATGCTGGGGTCGGTGGTTCGAGTCCACCCATAGCCACCACGCGCCCTCGGCGCCGTGCCTTTCGCTCCTTAAATTGTCTTCGTCGTCCGGGCTCGGGTCGCGGGCGACCGTACAATGCCGTCATGCACATCCATAAAGTCTTCCAGATCGAGGCGGCGCATCGGCTGCCCAACGTGCCGGCCGGCCACAAGTGCGCGCGCCTGCACGGACACTCGTTTCGGATCGAGATCCACGTCGAGGGCGAGCCCGATCCGGCGCTCGGCTGGGTGATGGACTTTGCCGACATCAAAAGCGCCTTCGCGCCGTTGTTCGAGCAACTGGACCATCACTATCTCAATGAGATCGACGGGCTCGAGAATCCGACGAGCGAAATGCTGGCGCGCTGGATCTTCCGACGGCTGGAAGCCCGATTGTCCGGGCTGGACCGGGTCGTGGTGCACGAGACCTGCACGTCGGCGGCCAGCTGCAGCCGGGCGAGCTTCTGACGCGCTGCAAAATAGGCTGGTGCATTTCTTTGCGTGAAGCTGTTCCAGCGATGTTGCATTGCACAAAATAACCTGCTAGGCTTGTTCCACTCCCAAGACTCCCGAGAGGGACAAGCCATGACCCAGTTCGATTCCTCCGTGTTTGCCTACGCCCGCCAGTTCGCCGACAACGCCTTCAAGGCCCAGGCGCTGGTCCTCAAGGGCCTGGAGCAGGCGGCCAGCCTGCAGTTGGGCGCGCTGGAGCAGCAGTCCCGCTCGGCCGCCGAGTTCCTGTCCGCCGCCGGCGAGGCGCGTGACGCCGAAGCGCTGCGCGGCCTGTGGGACAAGAGTGTGGCGCTTGGCCGTACGCAGGCCGAACAGACCGTCGTGCTGACCCAGGGCCTGGTCGCCGTGGGCAAGCAGACCGCCGAGTCGCTCGGCGCGCTGGTGCAGCCGCTGCAGGCCGCCAACGACCCGGTCACCGCGACCGCCGCGGGCGGCCGCAAGGCTGCCAAGTAAGGACTTCTGCCCGCGTCCCCATCCCCTCCCCGCCGGGACGCGCTCCCTGGGCCGGACTTGCCGTCCGGCCCTTTTTTGTGGGCGTTGCTGCAGGAACTTGCGGCGTCACGGGAAGTGAACGCTAGCGCCCGCACGACAAGATGTCGCAGCCCTCGCGGCTTGTCGGTCCAAACGGCCGGCTGATATACTTTTGCGGATTGGATCGTGGCCCGTAGCTGCAAGGGTGACGCCTGGTGCGAAGCCGCGCGGGAACACACGTGCTCAACAGTCTTGCCTCCGGTCGTCGCCTGGCCCTGCGCATCGTGATGTGGCAGGTCGCGGTGGCTGCGCTGGTCGGCCTCGTCTTCCTGATGCAGGGGCGCCGCGAAGCCTTGGCGGCTCTTGCAGGCGCCCTCGTGGTGGCGCTGGGCAACGCGCTGCTTGGCGCGCGGGCCTTCGCCGGGATGCACGGGGCAGGCATGGCGCTGGGCCGGCTGCTGATGGGCATGATCCTCAAGTGGATCGCGGTCATCGGAGGGATGGGCGTGATCCTGATCAAACTGAAGCTGCCGCCGCTGGCCGCCATTACGGGGCTGGCGGCTGCTTACGCGGTTCATCTGCTGGCGTTTCGATTCAAGGGTTGACACATGGCAAGCGAGCCGCAGGGCGGTCTTACCGAATACATCTCCCACCACCTCAAGCACCTGACTCCGCATACGAGTCCGGAAGGCTTCTGGGCGGTGCACATCGATTCGGTCACCGTGTCGCTGGTGCTCGGCGTATTGTTCTGCCTTTGGTTCTGGATGAAGGCTCGCAAGGCGACGGCTGGCGTGCCGGGCAAGGGCCAGGCCTTCGTCGAGATCGTGCTGGAGTTCGTCGACGGCCAGGTCAAGGACGTGTTCCACGGCGATCGCCGTGTACTGGGTCCGTTGGCGCTGACCGTGTTCGTCTGGGTGTTCCTGATGAACGCGATGGACCTGCTGCCGGTGGACCTGCTGCCCTGGATCACCGAGAAGTTCGGCATCGGCCATTTCCGCGCCGTGCCCACGGCCGACATCAACATGACGTTCGCGATGTCGCTGACGGTGTTGATCCTGATCATCTTCTACAGCTTCAAGGCCAAGGGCTTCAGCGGCTACATGCATGAGATGTTCACCGCACCGTTCGGCAAGCACCCGCTGCTGTGGATTCCCAATTTTGCGCTGAACCTGGTCGAGCTGCTCTCCAAGCCGGTGAGCCTGGCGATGCGACTGTTCGGCAACATGTACGCCGGCGAGCTCGTGTTCATGCTGATCGCGGGGTTGTTCACCGCCGGCAGCTGGGCGCTGTATGGCATGGGCATCATCGGCTACACCGTGTGGGGCATCTTCCACATCCTGATCATTTCGATCCAGGCCTTCATCTTCATGGTGCTGACCGTCGTGTATATCTCGATGGCTCACGACCACCACTGACCTGCAGTTCTTTTTCATCGAACAACACAAGCTTTTCTTTCTGAGGAGATCGTCGTGGAAGCTATCGTTCAAATCGCGCAAATCCAGGGTTTCACCGCCATCGCGCTGGGCCTGATCATCGGCCTGGGCGCCCTCGGCGCCTGTATCGGTATCGGCGTCATGGGTTCGAAGTTCCTGGAAGCCGCTGCCCGCCAGCCGGAGCTGGTGCCGCTGCTGCAGGGCCGCATGTTCCTGCTCGCCGGCCTGATCGACGCGGCGTTCCTGATCGGCGTGGCGCTGGCGATGTACTTCGCGGTGGCCAACCCGCTGCTGTCGGCCCTGACGGCGAAGTAAGCACGAGGCGGCGCCTGCGCGCCGCTCCCCTACGGGCGCCCGCGACAGCGGCGCCCGTATCCGTACCACCCCGCATTTACAGGTAACGCAGCGATGGATTTCAACGCGACCTTGATCGGCGAAATGATCGCCTTCGCGATCCTGATCTGGTTCACGGTCCAGTTCATCTGGCCGCACATCAACAAGGCCATCGAGGAGCGCCAGCTCAAGATCGCCGAAGGCCTCGATGCCGCCGAGCGCGCCCGCGCCGAGCTGCGCGATGCCGACAGCAAGGTGGCCGCCGAGATCAAGGTGGCGCGCCAGCAGGCGGCCGAGATCATCGATCGCGCCCAGCAGCAGGCCAACCAGATCCTTGACAAGGCCCGCGCCGACGCCATCGGCGAGATCAACCGCCTGAAGGCCAGCGCGCAGGACGACATCGCCTCGATGGCCCAGCGTGCCCGCGAAGAGCTGCGCGAGAAGGTCGGCGCGCTCGCCGTGCAGGGCGCCGCCAAGATCGTGCAGCGCGAGATCGACCCGGCCGCGCACAAGGCCTTGCTCGACCAGCTCGCCACGGAAATCTGACCATGGCCCAGGCAATCACCCTCGCCCGTCCGTACGCGCGCGCCGCTTTCGAGCTGGCGCACGAGGCCGGCACACTCGGCGAATGGTCGCAGGCGTTCGGCTTCGCCGCCGCGGTGGCGAAGGATCCGCGCGTTTCCGCGCTGGTCGGCGATCCGCGCGTGCAGCCGGCGCAGCTGGTGGCGTTGCACCTGCCGCAGGGCATGGGTGCGGATACCGCGTTCGCGCAGTTCCTGCAGACGCTGGCCGAACAGCGCCGCCTGGCGCTGTTGCCGGAAGTGGCCGAGCTGTACGAGGAGCACAAGCGCGAGGCAGGTTCGCAGCTGAAGGTAAAGGTGACCAGCGCGATGGCGCTGGATGCCACCCAGGCCGAGCAGCTGAAGGCGTCGCTCAAGCGCCGCTTCAAGCGCGAGATCGAGCTAGAGGCCAAGGTCGACCCGGCGCTTCTCGGCGGCGTGGTGATCGATACCGGCAGCGAGGTGATCGACGGCTCCGCGCGCGGCCGCCTGCAGCGCCTCGCCAGCGCACTGGCAAGTTGATTCAAGCGCGGCTTGCGGGCCGCGAGGCAGCGCTGGAAACCGGCGCTGAGTAAACATCGAAGAGCACACCGGCCATGGGGTCGGACTCTTGAAAAAGCATTCCCAAATTCAGGAAAGCGACCATGTCCAGCACCACTCTGAACCCGTCCGAGATCAGCGAACTGATCAAGAGCCGCATCGAGCAGTTCAAGCTCGGTGCCGAGGCGCGAAACGAAGGCACCATCATCAGCGTGTCCGACGGCATCGTGCGCATCCACGGCCTGGCCGACGTGATGCAGGGCGAAATGATCGAGCTGCCGGGCAACGCCTTCGCGCTCGCGCTGAACCTCGAGCGCGACTCGGTCGGCGCCGTGGTGCTGGGTGAGTTCCAGCACCTGAAGGAAGGCGACACCGCCAAGACCACCGGCCGCATCCTCGAAGTGCCGGTCGGTCCGGAGCTGCTTGGCCGCGTCGTCGACGCGCTGGGCAACCCGATCGACGGCAAGGGCCCGATCGCCGCGAAGAAGACCTCGCCGATCGAGAAGGTCGCGCCGGGCGTGGTGTGGCGCAAGTCGGTCGACCAGCCGGTGCAGACCGGCTACAAGGCGATCGACTCGATGATCCCGATCGGCCGCGGCCAGCGCGAGTTGATCATCGGCGACCGCCAGACCGGCAAGACTGCCGTTGCGATCGACGCGATCATCAACCAGAAGAACTCGGGCATCTACAGCATCTACGTCGCGATCGGCCAGAAGCGCTCGTCGATCGCCAACGTGGTGCGCAAGCTGGAAGAAAACGGCGCACTGGCCAACACCATCGTGGTCGTCGCTTCGGCCTCCGAGTCGGCCGCGCTGCAGTACATCGCGCCGTATTCCGGTTGTGCCATGGGCGAGTACTTCCGCGACCGCGGTGAAGACGCGCTGATCGTGTACGACGACCTGTCCAAGCAGGCCGTGGCGTACCGCCAGATCTCGCTGCTGCTCAAGCGCCCGCCGGGTCGCGAAGCCTACCCGGGCGACGTGTTCTACCTGCACTCGCGCCTGCTCGAGCGCGCCGCGCGCGTGAACGAGGCCTACGTCGAGAAGGAAACCAACGGTGAGGTCAAGGGCAAGACCGGCTCGCTCACCGCGTTGCCGATCATCGAGACCCAGGCGGGCGACGTGTCGGCGTTCGTGCCGACCAACGTGATCTCCATCACCGACGGCCAGATCTTCCTGGAGACCGACCTGTTCAACGCCGGCATCCGTCCGGCCGTGAACGCCGGTATCTCGGTGTCGCGCGTGGGCGGTGCTGCCCAGACCAAGATCGTCAAGAAGCTCTCCGGCGGCGTGAAGCTGTCGCTGGCGCAGTTCCGCGAGCTGGCGGCGTTCGCGCAGTTTGCCTCGGACCTGGACCCGGCCACCCGCGCCCAGCTCGACCGTGGCCAGCGCGTGACCGAGTTGATGAAGCAGAAGCAGTACGCACCGCTGTCGATCGCCGAGCTCGCGCTGTCGGTGTACGCCGCCGAGAAGGGCTACCTGGACGACCTGCCGGTCGGCAAGGTGCTGGACTTCGAGCGTGGCCTGCACGCGTTCTTCCATCAGAACCACGAGGAACTGATGAAGAAGATCGTCGCCACCGGCGACTGGAACGGCGAGATCGAGGGCGTCTTCAAGAGCGGCCTGGACGAGTACAAGAAGACCGGTTCCTGGTGAACCCCGCCGGTGGGCCTTGAGGCCCGCCGCGCACGTTGACGGCGGACATTGAGTCCGCCCCACGCAGGTCGAACCCAAGAGCAGACAGATGGCAAGCGGACGCGAAATCAAAACCAAGATCAAGAGCACGCAGAACATGCGCAAGGTGACGCGTGCGCTCGAGATGGTCTCGGCCTCGAAGATCCGCAAGGCGCAGGACCTGATGAAGGCCTCGCGTCCGTATGCGCGGATGATGCGCCGGGTGATCGCCCACGTGGCCCAGGCCAACACGGACTTCAAGCATCCGTTCCTGGTCGAGCGCGAGAACGTGACGCGCGTGGCCTTCATCGTGATCTCCACCGACCGCGGCCTCTGCGGCGGCCTGAACTCCAACCTTTTCCGCCGCGTGCTGCCGGCCGTGCGCGAGTGGCAGGACAAGGGTGTGCAGGTCGACGTTGTCGCCATCGGCCAGAAGGCGATCCAGTTCTTCCGCCGCATCAAGGGCGTCAACCTGGTCGGCAGCGTCAGCCACCTGGGCGAGCGGCCCAAGCTCGAGCAGCTGGTCGGCGTGATCAAGGTCGTGCTGGACGCCTATGCGGCCAACGGCCTGGACCGCGTGTTCCTGGCCTACAACGACTTCGTCAACACCATGACGCAGAAGCCGATGGTCGACGCGCTGCTGCCGCTGCCGCTGGTGGCGGCCGAGCTGGCCGCACACCAGCAGGCGGGCGAGTCGGCCTATGCCGGCATCACGCTGGAACAGACCCACGACTGGGACTACATCTACGAACCCGATGCCGCCGCGGTGCTCGAGCACGTGCTCGGCCGCTACATCGAGTCGGTGGTGTACCAGGGCGTGCTGGAGAACCTTGCCAGCGAGCACGCGGCACGCATGGTCGCCATGAAGAGCGCCTCGGACAACGCCAACAAGGTCATCGCCGAACTGACGCTCAGCTACAACAAGGCACGCCAGGCCGCGATCACCCAGGAAATTTCCGAGATCGTCGGCGGCGCCGCGGCGGTCTAAGGCAGCGCCTCAAACAATCACTCGTGGCGACGCGTAGCGGCGCCGAAAACAGACACTGAAAAGATCCATCCGGAGCACATCCATGAGCCAGGGCAAAGTTGTTCAGATCATCGGCGCGGTCATCGACGTCGAGTTCGCGCGCGATCAGGTGCCGCAGGTGTACGACGCACTGAAGATCGACGGCATGGACATCACGCTGGAGGTCCAGCAGGTGCTGGGCGACGGCGTCGTCCGTACCATCGCGCTGGGCTCCACCGAAGGCCTGCGCCGCGGCCTGGTCGCGCACAACACCGGCGAAGGCATCAAGGTGCCGGTCGGTGCCGCCACGCTCGGCCGCATCATGGACGTGCTCGGCAACCCCATCGACGAAGTCGGCCCGATCAACGCGGAAGACCACTGGGTCATCCACCGCGAGGCGCCGACCTACGACGAGCAGGCTGCCGCCAATGAGCTGCTGGAAACCGGCATCAAGGTGATCGACCTGGTCTGCCCGTTCGCCAAGGGCGGCAAGGTCGGCCTGTTCGGCGGCGCCGGCGTGGGCAAGACCGTCAACATGCTCGAACTGATCAACAACATCGCGACCCAGCACGCGGGCCTGTCGGTGTTCGCCGGCGTGGGTGAGCGTACCCGCGAGGGCAACGACTTCTACCACGAGATGCAGGACGCGGGCGTGGTCAAGCTCGACAACCTGCCCGAGTCGAAGGTGGCGATGGTCTACGGCCAGATGAACGAGCCGCCGGGCAACCGTCTGCGCGTCGCGCTGACCGGCCTGACCATGGCCGAGTACTTCCGCGACCAGAAGGACGCATCGGGCAAGGGCAAGGACGTGCTGCTGTTCGTCGACAACATCTACCGTTACACCCTGGCCGGTACCGAGGTGTCCGCGCTGCTCGGCCGTATGCCGTCGGCGGTGGGCTACCAGCCGACCCTGGCCGAGGAAATGGGCGTGCTGCAGGAACGCATCACCTCGACCAAGACCGGCTCGATCACCTCGATTCAGGCCGTGTACGTGCCCGCGGACGACCTGACCGACCCGTCGCCGGCGACCACCTTCGCCCACTTGGATGCGACCGTGGTGCTGTCGCGCAACATCGCCGCGCTGGGCATCTACCCGGCGGTGGACCCGCTGGACTCGACCAGCCGCCAGCTCGATCCGAACGTCATCGGCGCCGAGCATTACGACGTCGCCCGCCGCGTGCAGGGCACGCTGCAGCGCTACAAGGAGCTCAAGGACATCATCGCGATCCTGGGCATGGACGAGCTGTCCGAGGAAGACAAGCAGGTCGTGTCGCGCGCGCGCAAGTGCGAGCGCTTCTTCAGCCAGCCGTTCCACGTGGCCGAGGTGTTCACCGGCGCGCCGGGCAAGTACGTGTCGCTGGCCGAGACCATCCGCGGCTTCAAGATGATCGTGGATGGCGACGTGGACCACCTGCCGGAGCAGGCGTTCTACATGGTCGGCGGCATCGACGAGGCGATCAAGAAGGGCGAGGAAATGTCCGCCAAGAAGGCGGCCTGATCCGACGGCGGGCCGTCCGGCCCGCCTTCCCCTGAGCAGAACGAGACACCACCATGGCAACCACCATCCGCGTCGAAGTCGTCAGCGCCGAAGCCGCGATCTATTCGGGCGAGGCCACGATGGTCGTCGCCACCGGCGACCAGGGCGAGCTGGGCATCACGCCCCGCCACGCCCCGCTGATCACCCGCCTGAAGCCCGGTAAGGTCGTCGTGACCGAGGCCGGCGGCGAGAAGGTCGACATCTCGGTCACCGGCGGCGGCATCCTGGAAGTACAGCCACACGCGGTCACCGTGCTGGCCGACACGGCCGTGCGTTCCGAGGAAATCGACGAGGCTGCCGCGCTGGCCGCCAAGAAGGAAGCCGAAGACGCCCTGGCCAACCGCTCCGACGCCATCGATGTGGCCGAGGCGCAGGCCAAGCTGGTCGCCGCGCTGACCCAGCTGCAGGCGCTCGAGCGCCTGCGCAAGAACCTCAAGCACTGACGGCTGCCAAGCCCGAAGAAAACGCCGGCCTCGCGCCGGCGTTTTCGTTTCCGCAGTCTCCAGTTCCCTCTTCCCTCCGAGGGAGGGTCAGGGTGGGAGGCCACTCTTGCGGAAGGTCCGCTTCCAAGCCATCTCTCACCGAGCTTCCTCGTAAGCTGGGCTCCTCACCCCGGTCGCTCACCGGAGGGAGGGAAAGCGGAGCGCACCCCATGGATTGGCGCCTGCGGCGCTCCCGGCTAGGCTGGCCCGAGCCTCCAGGAAGGACCGACCATGACCCGCGCCATCACGCTGCTCGCCGCCGCCACGCTGCTGGCCGGATGCGCCCATACGGCCCGGAAGCCGTCCACCGAGCCCGGCGTCGGTTCGGCCAGCTACCGCACCGCGAACGATACGGGCCTGGCGCACTACAACCTCGCCTTGGGCCAGGTCGCCATGGGCGCGACGCTCGAAGCGCACGATCCACCCGCTTATCCCGATGCCATGCTCACCACCTGCCCGGCGCGGATCGAGCTGCCGGCGCGGGTGATCGTCGGCACGCAGGGCAACGTCGACGAGGTGCGCATGAACCCGCCGGCCACGCAGCGGGCTTTCGCCGACGCCGTGCGCCGGGCCGTCCAAGGCTGGCGCTACACCCCGCTGACGATTACCCGTTGGGCCGCCGACGCCGATGGCACCAGCCATCCGGTGGATACCGAGGCCAAGCCCTTCAGCCTCGACTACGTGTTCACCTTCCGCTGCGAACACGGCCATACCTCGGTGACGTCCGGCCCCCAGCAGGCGGCGCGATGACCGCGTCGCTCTGGACGCCGCGCCCACACTCGCGCGCCTAGACTCCGAGGCAGACTGGGCCTCAGGAGTGCGCATGAAACACGTCGCCCGCCGCACGCTGGCCGTCGTGCTGGTCGTCGTCGCGCTGCTGGTGGTGGCACGCCTGGTGCTGCCGTACGTGGTCAAGGACTACCTCAACCGCAAGATGGACCGCATGGGCGATTACCACGGCCAGGTCGCCGACGTGGACATCCACCTGTGGCGCGGCGCCTACAGTCTCGGCGACCTGCGCATCGACAAGGTCGACGGCAAGGTGCCGGTGCCGTTCTTCTCCGCCGCCACCACGGACATCGCAGTCAGCTGGCGTGCGCTCACCCACGGCACCGTCCGCGCCCGCGTCGAGTTCGACCATGCCAGCCTCAACTTCGTCGATGGCGGCGACAAGGCGCCCAGCCAGGCCGGCACGGGCGTGGATTGGCGCAAGCAACTGGAAGGCCTGATACCGATCCGCCTGGACGAAGTGAGGATCCACGACAGCCAGGTGACCTTCCACAACTTCGTGTCGCATCCGAAGGTGGACATGAAGATGACCGACGTGGAGGCGACGGTGGTCAACCTGAGCAACGCCGACCGCAGCCAGGGCCGCCGCGCCGCCGATCTCGACGCCACCGCCAAGGTACTCGGCGACGCGCCGCTGATGGCCAAGGCGAACTTCGATCCCCTGGACGAGCGGCTGCTCGACTTCACCCTCGCCCTGCGCATCCGCGACATCCAGCTCGAACGCCTGAACGACCTGGCACGTGCCTACGCCAAGCTGGATTTCGCCGGCGGCCAGGGCACCTTCGTGATGCAGCTCGAGGCGCAGGGCGGCCAGCTCAACGGCTACGCCAAGCCGCTGCTGCACGACGTCAAGGTGTTCAGCTGGAAGCAGGACGTCGAGCAGGAGAAGGAGAACCCGCTGCGGGTCGCATGGGAGGCGATCGCCAGCGGCATCACCTGGCTGTTCAAGAACCACAAGGAGGACCAGTTCGCCACCCGCGTGCCGATCAGCGGCCGCATCGACGACAAGGACATCGGCACCTGGCGGGCGGTCATCAACGTGCTGCACAACGCCTTCGTGCAGGCCTACACGCCCAAGCTGGAGGGCCTCAAGCCCGCACCCGAGAAGCAGGACTGACCGGCCTGCTTCGCGGACGCACTGCTATCCTGCCGGACCATCGATCGCTTCCACCCGGAACCCGCATGCCTGCTTCGCCGCTGCACGTCGTGATCCTCGCCGCCGGCGAGGGCAAGCGCATGAAATCGCGCAAGCCCAAGGTGCTGATGCCGCTGGCCGGCCGGCCGCTGCTGGCCCACGTGCTGGCCACCGCGCGGGCATTGTCGCCGGCCACCGTGCACGTGGTGTACGGGCATGCCGGCGAGCAGGTGCACCAGGCCTTCGCCGCCGATCCGGACATCGACTGGGTCGAGCAGGCCGAGCGCCTGGGCACCGGCCATGCGCTGGCGCAGGCTCTGGCGCACATTCCCGACGACGCGCGCGTACTGGTGCTGTACGGCGACGTGCCGCTGCTGCGCGCCGAAACGCTGGCGCCGCTGGCCGGCGCCGAAGGCCTGGCCCTGCTGGTCACCGCACTGGACGATCCGCACGGCTACGGCCGCGTGCTGCGCGATACGGACGGCCGCGTCGCCGGGGTGGTCGAGGAGAAGGATGCCGATGCCGCCCAGCGCGCGATCCGGCTGGTCAACACCGGCATCCTCGCCGGCGAGGCCGCCGCGCTGCGCGGCTGGATCGAGCGGCTGGACCGCAACAACGCGCAGGGCGAGTACTACCTCACCGACGTCTTCGCCATGGCGGCGGCGGAAGGGCGGCCGGCCGCCTGCATCGAATGCAACGATCCCATCGAGGCGGCCGGCGCCAACGATCCGCTCCAGCTCGCCGGACTGGAAGGCCATCACCGCCGCCGCGCGGCGCGGGAGTTGCTGCTCGCGGGTGTGCGCATGGCCGACCCGGCGCGCATCGAGGTGCGCGGGCAGGTGCAGGCGGGCATGGACGTGGAACTGGATATCGACGTGATCCTGGAAGGTCGCGTGGCACTGGGCGACGAGGTGCGCGTAGGGCCGTTCGTGCGGCTGAAGGACGTCGAGCTGGCAGCCGGCACCGTGGTGCTGGCGCACTGCGACCTGGAGGGCGTGGTCACCCACGGCGCCTGCACCATCGGCCCGTTCTCGCGGCTGCGCACGGGCACCGAGCTGGCCGCCGGCGTGCACGTGGGCAATTTCGTGGAAACCAAGAAGGCCAGCCTGGGCGAGGGCAGCAAGGCCAACCACCTCAGCTATCTCGGCGATGCGCGGATCGGCGCCGGCGTGAACGTGGGCGCCGGCACCATCACCTGCAACTACGACGGCGTCAACAAGCACCTGACGCAGATCGGCGACGGCGCCTTCATCGGCTCCAACAGTGCGCTGGTGGCGCCGGTGACGATCGGCGCCAACGCCACCATCGGCGCGGGTTCGGTGATCACCAAGCCGGCCCCGGACGGCGAGCTGACCCTCGCGCGCGGGCGGCAGCAGACCATTCCCGGCTTTAGGCGTCCCACCAAAAAGCCCAGGCCCGCCTAGGTGACCTGTGTAGGGTGGGCTTCAGCCCACCGCACTCCGCCGGGATGGTGGGCTTACGCGTAACGCCAGCCGTCGATTTCCACCAGCAGTTCGCTGCGGCAGATGTCGCCGTGCAGCAGCAGCACCGGCACGCCAGGCAGGCGGCCGGCGATGAACTCGCGCACCTGCGCGGCATCGGCCGGATGGCGCACGTAGGCCTTCAACGGCGATTGCGTGTCGAAGCCGGGCGCCAGGCGGCCGCGCGTCAGCAGCGCCTCGAGGTTGGTGAAGGTTTCCTCCAGTTGCGCCTGCAGGTCGTCCTCGTGCGCGGAGGCGTGGCCCACTACCGCGGCGGTACCGGAAATCGCCAGCGCATCCTGCGCCGGCAGCAGCATCGCGCGGGCGAAGCTCGGCGGCGTGCGGCCGTACTGGCGCGGGTAGCACCAGGCGCTGACCTGGCGCGGGTTCTCGATGCGCTCGCCCGGCTGGTCGCAGGCCAGCAGGTAGACCTGCAGGCGGCCGGCCGGGCCGTGGTGGCCGATCGCCGTGGCGGCGGGAAAACCTTCGGCGAAGAAGGCGCCCATGCCGGTCGCGCGGCCCTCGCAGAACTGCTTGTAACGCTCGGCGTCGCCTTCGCCGCGGTTGATCGCCTCCAGGTAGTTCCACACCCGCAGCACGTGCCGCTCGGCGCGACCCTCGACCAGCCGGCGCAGCGCCTGGTAGGCGTGGGTGGCCGCGCCGCCGGGCCCGCCATGTACCGCCTCGTCCAGCTCCACCGCGGCGAACAGCCAGCCGCCGCCGGCGGCCCAGCGCACGTCGCCGTCGCGGCCGTGGACGACCTCGGCGTCGACCTGCCACAGCTCCAGCGGCGCGGGGGCGTCGAAGCTTTCCAGCGCCACCCGCAACCAGCGCGGATCCTCGCTCGCGGGCACGCCGCTGCCGAAACCGAACACCGCCAGCGTGCCGTGCTCGGCCAGCACCGAAGCCACCTCGCCGCTGCGGTAGGCGACCCGCGGCGCGCGGCGCGGGAGCGCCTCGGCCAGCACGTTTTCACAACCCTGCATCATGCAATGCGAACCAGGAGCAACAGGGCCGCTATGTTACACTCCGCGCCTGCTGCCGCCGGGGGGAGGCAACACATGGGGTACGGAATTTCGCATGGCAGAACAGACCGCGGCCCAGCACGAGCTGGCCACCTTGATCGTCCAGAGCCTGAACCTGGAATCGGTCGCACCGGAGCAGATCGGGCCGGACGCGCCGCTGTTCGGCGGCGAACTGGGGCTGGATTCGATCGACGCGCTGGAAATCGCGCTGGCGGTATCCAAGCGATACGGCTTCCAGTTGCGCTCGGACAACCCGGACAACAAGCGCATCTTCACCAGCCTGGCCACGCTCTCGGCGCATATCGAGCAGAACCGCGCGGCCTGAGCCCGCGCGTGCGCGTCGCCGTGACGCGTCCGCCAACCCGTTGCGCGGACCATCACCCTCTCCAATCCTAGATGTACGCGCACGTCATGTCCGATTCCCGGCGCCCCGGTGGGCGCCCGCTGCCGCTGCTGCTCGCCTATCCGCTGCTGGCGCTCGCCGGCGCGTTGCTGCATCGGCAATCCCTGTCGCTGGCCGCGCTCGCGCTGTTGCTGGGCCTGCTGCTGTGGCCGGCGCTGCGCAATCGCCAGCCCGGCGCGTGGCTGCTCTGGCTGGGCCTGCTTGCGGCGATGGCCTGGCTTGCCGCGCGTGGCCTGGCCGCGCTGGCGCTCGATGCCGTGCCGGTGTTGCTGAACCTGCTGCTGGCCTGGATCTTCGGGCGCACCCTGCGCGCCGGCCGGCAGCCACTGGTGGCGCAGTTCATCGAGGCGATCGAGGGCGCGCCGCGGCTGGCCATGCCTGGCATCGCCCGCTACGCGCGTCACCTCACCGCCTTCTGGACCGTGCTGTTGACCGCCCAGGCGATGTGGCTGGGCGTGCTGCTGTCCTGCCAGGTGCCCGGCGGCCTGCTGCTTCGGCTGGGCGTCGCTTCGCCATGGCCGGTGCCGCAGGCCTGGGTGCAGGGTTACGTGCACCTGGGCGTCTACCTGCTGCTGGCCGCGGTGTTCGTGCTGGAGTATCTGTTTCGCCGCTGGCATCTGCGGCACCTGCCGCACCTAGGCCTGCATGCCCTGTTGCACCGGCTGGCGCTACGCTGGCCCCAGCTGATACGCGGCAGGAACCGCGCGCCATGACCGACGGCTACCACACCACGCTGCGCTTCCCGGCCGACCACCCGAGCCTGCCGGGCCATTTCCCGGGCCGCCCGCTGGTCGCCGGCGTGCTGCTGCTCGAACGGGTCGCCGACGCGCTGCGCGCCTGGCGCGGCGAGCGGCTGGCCTGCGTGCGCGAGGCCAAGTTCGTCGCGCCGCTGGAGCCGGAGCAGACCGCCGAACTTCGATTGACGCCGGCGGGGACGCAGGTACGCTTCGAGCTGCGCCGCGACGGCACCCTGCTGGCGCGCGGCCTGGTCGAGGGAGCGACGGACGCATGACCCATCACTGGCAAAGCCGGCCCGAAGGCGGCGGACGCTTCGCGCTGTGGCTGATCCGCAACATCGCGCTGTACGGCGGGCGGCGGTTCGGCCGGCTGTTCCTGTATCCGATCACGCTGTACTTCTTCCTGCGCCGCGGCCCCGAACGCGCCGCCTCGCGCGCCTACCTGAGCCGCGTGTTCGGCCGCCGCGCCTCGGCCTGGCAGGTCATGCGGCACATCCACTGTTTTGCCGCCACGATCATGGACCGGATCTTCCTGCTCGCCCACGGCGAGAAGAATTTCGAGATCGAGACGGTCGGCCTGGAGATGCTCGACGAGCGTCTGGCGCAGGGCCGCGGCGTGCTGCTGTTCGGCTCGCACCAGGGCAGTTTCGAGGCGCTGCGCGCGATCGGCGCGCGCCGCCCGGAAATGCCGTTGCGCGTGCTGCTGGACAAGCAGAAGACCCCGGCGATGACCGAACTGCTCGAGGCGCTGGCGCCGGAGGTGGGCGCCTGCGTGATCGACGCTTCGCAGGATGGCACCTCGATCACCCTGGCGATCGCCGAGGCCTGTCAGCAGGGCGCGCTGGTGGCGCTGCTGGCCGATCGCGGACGCAGCCACGAGGCGCTGCGGCATGCGCCGTTCCTCGGCCAGAACGCGCCGTTCCCGGTCGGCCCGTGGCTCCTGGCGCATTCGCTGAAGGTGCCTGTCGTGCTGTGCTTCGGCCTGTACCTGGGCGGGCGGCGCTATCGCCTGGTGTTCGAGCCGATGGCCGACCAGGTGGACATCCCGCGCCACCAGCGCGGGCCGGCCCTGGACGCGCTCATCGCCCGTTACGCCGAGCGGCTGGAGCATTACGTGCACGTGGCCCCCTACAACTGGTTCAACTTCTATGACTTCTGGCAGCAAGATCGGCGCGCTCCTGTGCACCCTGGCCCTGAGCTGCTCGGCGGCCGCCTCGGCACCTGACGCCACCGATGCGCTGATCGGCGCGCTCGGCCGGCCCGCCCCGGCGCGCACGGCCTTTGCCGAGGCGCGCTTCATGCAGGTGCTCGACCGCCCGCTGGTGGTCTCCGGCGAGCTGGCCTGGCTGGGCGGCGACACGCTCGAGCGCCACGTCACCCGGCCGCACGAGGAAACCGCGCGCATCGCCGACGGCAAGGTCAGCCAGCAGCGCGAGGGCAAGGGCGAACGCAGCTTCTCGCTCGAACGCGCGCCGCAGTTGAAGGTGCTGGTGGACAGTTTCGTGGCGCTGCTGGGCGGCGATGCCGGCCGCCTGCGCAAGGCTTTCGCGATCGCCCGCAGCGGCGACGCCAGCGGCGCCTGGGCGCTCACCCTCACCCCGCGCGACCTGGACGTGGCGCGCACCGTGGCGACCATCCGCATCGACGGTGAAGGCAAGGAAGCGCGTTGCATGTGGATGCAGGAAGCCGACGGCGACGTGGCCGTCGACCTGCTCGGCAGCCTGGCGGCGAAGATGCCGGCCGAGCCGACGCGCGAGGCGCTGGCCACGCTCTGCCGGGGCCGATGAGCAGCGGCCGGCCTAGCATGCCCCTGCGCGCACGCGCCGCGCTGCTGGGCGGATGGCTGCTGGTGCTCGCCCTGCTGGGGCTGTGGGTGGCCAGGCACCTGCAGGTCAGCTCGGACCTGCGCAGCTTCATGCCTGCGCCGACCACCCCCGACCAGCGGCTGCTGATGGAGCAGGTGGGCGAGGGCCCCGGTTCGCGCCTGCTGCTGCTGGCGATCACCGGCAAGGACGAGGCCACCCTGGCGGGCCTGAGCCAGGCGCTGGCGACGAAGCTCAAGGCCGACCCGCGCTACGCGCAGGTGCTCAACGGCAGCTTCGATCTCACCGCACTGGATCCGAAGCTGCTGCCCTACCGTTACCTGCTCTCGCCCACGCTGGACACGCATGCACTCGATGCGCCGTTCCTGCGCGACGAACTGGAGCAGCGCCTCGACGATCTCTCTTCGCCGGCCGCCGGCCTGCTCAAGGGCCTGCTGCCCCGCGATCCCACGCTGGAGGTACTCAAGCTCGCGCAGCGCTGGGCGCCGGCGCGTTCGCCACAGATCCGCGACGGCGTGTGGTTCTCGCCCCAGGGCGAGGCGCTGCTGCTGGTGCAGACCCGTGCGGCCGGCTTCGATCCGGATGCGCAACAGGCCGCCATCGCGGGCATCCAGCAGACGTTGCACGCGCTGCCGGATGGCGGCGACGCGAAGCTGGCCGTCTCCGGCCCGGGCTACTTCAGCGTGGTCGCCAGCACGCAGACGCGCACGCAGGCCGACTGGATCGGGCGCGTCTCCACGATCGGCTTCATCGCGCTGCTGTTGCTGGCCTACCGCAGCGTAGGCTCGCTGCTGCTGGCTGCGCTGCCGGTGGCCAGCGGCGCGCTCGCGGGCATCGCCGCGCTGACGTTGGTCTATCCGCAGGTGCACGGCATCACGCTGGCATTCGGCTTCACCCTGCTCGGCGTGGCGCAGGAATACCCGATCCGCGTGCTGAGCCACCGCCGCGCCGGCGAGGATGCGGTGGCCAGCGTGCGCGACCTGTGGCCGCTGCTGCTCACCGCGATCGCCTCGGCCTGCATCGCCTACCTCGCCTTCTATGCGTCCGGCGTCAACGGCCTGAAGCAGCTCGCGGTATTCACCATCGTGGGCCTGCTCGCCGCCGGCTTCAGCACGCGCTACCTGCTGCCGTACCTGTTGCCGGTGCGCGTGCGCGACGTCGCCGTGTTGCCGTGGCTCAAACGCCTGCGCACGATGGTCGACGCGCTGCCGCGGCCGCGCTGGATCCCGTGGGCGGTCGCGGTCGCGATCGTGGCGATGCTGGCGCTGGCACGCGGGCCGTTCTGGCAGAACGACCTGGCGGCGCTGACGCCGTTGCCGACCGAGCTGCTGCAGCGCGACGCGCGCCTGCGCGCGGCGCTGGGCGCGCCGGACGTGCGTTATCTGCTGGTCCTGGAGGCCGCCACGCCCGAGGCGGTGCTCGCGCTGTCGGAAAAGCTGGAGCCGAAGGTGGATGCACTGGTCGCACGACATGCCGTGGACGCGATCGAACTTCCCTCGCGCTACCTGCCCAGCGCGGCGACCCAGCATGCGCGCCAACGGAGGCTGCCCGACCACGCGGCGCTGGAACGGTCGCTTGCCGAAGCCACCGACGACCTGCCGTTCCGCCGTGACCTGTTCGCGCCGTTCGTGGCCGACGTGGACGCCGCACGTGGCCTGCCGCCGCTCACGCCGCAGGCGTTCGCGACCAGTCCGCTGGGGCAGCGCCTGGCGGCGATGCTGGTGCAGCGCGACGGCCACTGGCTGGGATTGGGCACGGTCAGCGGCGTGCACGATGCGGCGGCGCTCGCGGCGCTGTCCCGCGACAGTCGCGGTGCCGTGCGCGTGCTGGACCTGAAGGCCGCAGCCGAGTCGCTGGTGGCCGCCTATCGCACGCGCATCCTGCAGGCGCTGCTCGTCGCCACGATCCTGCTGGTGCTGACCATCAGCCTGGCCCTGCGCAGCCTGCGACGCGCCTGGCACGTGCTGGCGCCGATGACGCTGGCGACCTTCCTGGTGCTGGCGGTCGAGCGCGTGGCTGGCGTGGAGATCTCGCTGTTCCACCTGGTCGCGCTGATCCTCGCCGGCGGGCTCGGACTGCACTACGCGCTGTTCTTCGAGCGCGACACCGGCGATGCCGACGAACAGCGACGCACGCTGCACGCCACGCTGGTCTGCGTGCTCTCCGCGCTGCTGGTGTTCGGCATGCTGGCCTGGGCGACCATCCCGGTGCTGCGCGCCATCGGCCTGACCGTGAGCCTGGGCGTGGCCTTCCACTTCTGCCTTTCCATCCTGATGGCGCCGCACGCGCAGGCCGACGATGCTGCCGAAAAGTGACTGGGCGCACCTGATCCCGCACGCCAATGGCATGTGCCTGCTCGATGCGGTGCTGGCGTGGGATGCCGACACCCTCCACGCCAGCAGCGAAAGCCATCTGCGGCGCGGGAACCCGCTGCGCGGCCCGCACGGATTGCATGCGGTGCATCTGGCCGAGTACGGCGCGCAGGCGATGGCCGTGCACGGCGCCCTGCTGGCGCGCGCCCGCGGCGTCGAAACCGCCCGGCCAGGCATGCTGGTGAGCCTGCGCGACGTCAGGCTGCAGATCGAGCACGTCCCGACCCACGGACGTCTGGACGTCCACGCGCAATGCCTCTATGCCGACGATGCAGGTGCGCAGTACGGCTTCCGCGTCGAGCATGGCGGCCGGCTGCTGGCCAGCGGGCGTGCAGCCGTGATCCATCCCCAGGAGGCCTCGCCATGAGCACGAACCCCACGCCGCGTCGCGCCCTGGTCACCGGCGGCAGCGGTGATCTTGGCGGCGCCATCTGCCACGCGCTGGCCGCCGCGGGCTACCACGTGATCGTGCATGCCAACCGCGCCCCGGAGCGTGCCGAAGCGGTCGTGGCGGCGATCCGCGCGGCGGGCGGACAGGCGCATGCGGCCGCCTTCGACGTCACCGATGCCGGCGCCGCGCAAGCTGCACTGGAGGGCCTGCTTGCCGAGGGCCCGGTCCATGCGGTGGTCAGCAACGCCGGCGTGCACGACGACGCGCCGATGGCCGGCATGCGTGCCGATCAATGGCAGCGGGTGATCGACATCTCGCTCAACGGCTTCTTCAACGTGGTGCAACCGCTGCTGCTGCCGATGGCGCGCGCGCGTTTCGGCCGCGTGGTGGCGGTGGGATCCGTGGCCGGCCAGATCGGCAATCGCGGCCAGGCCAACTACGCGGCGGCGAAGGCTGGCCTGCACGGCGCGGTGAAATCGCTGGCGCGCGAGATGGGCTCGCGCGGCATCACCGCCAACGTGGTTGCGCCGGGCGTGATCGAAGGCCGCATGATTGGCGAAACCTTCCCGCCCGAGCGCATTCGCGAGATGGTGCCGGCGCAGCGCGCCGGCAAACCGGAGGAAGTGGCCGCGCTGGTGGCCTTCCTCTGCTCGGAGGCCGCCGCTTACATCAATGGCCAGGTGATCGGCATCAACGGCGGCATGGCCTAAAGAGAACAGGCGCCGCGTCGCGGCGGCGCCTGCGATGGCGCTGTATCGCCGGTCGCTTCAGCCAGCGCGGACCGGCTCGGCCTTGCCGTTGCGAATGGCTTCTTCCAGCAACTTCTGCATCTCCCGTTCGGCCTTGCGGCTGACATCCTGCTGGCGTTGCGCAAGCACCTGCTGCTGCTTCTGGAAAGCGGCCTGCTGGGTTTGAAGTTCATGCTGCTGCGCCGCGATCTCCTTCTGGATGGCGGCGTGCCGCTGTGCGAGCTGGGCCTGGCGCTGCTCGATGGACTGCCGGCGTGCCGCGCGGCGCTGTTCGGCGGCCGGGTCCGAGCCGGTGTCGACTTCCACCGCCTGGGCGGCCAGTTCCGCCGCTTGGCCGGCGAGTTCCGCCTGCTCGCGGGCGAACTCGGCGTCGCGCGCGGCCAGTCCAGCCTGCTGGCCGGCCAGCCTTCCCTGCTCTCCGGCCAGCCGCCCCTGTTCGCTCGCCATGTCCGTGACCGGCGCATAGATCGCCTTGGCGCGCGCGACCACCGCTGGGTCGTGCACGACGTACGCCTTGTCGTCGTGGCGGAACCAGACCAGTGGACCGTTGCTGCTGCGTAGCCGCTTGGCCGTGGCGATGTCGGCGTCGTTGCCGCTGACGATCGTGGTGTCGCCGTCGAAGATCGCCAGGCCGCTGCGTGCGCCCGAGTCGGTATCGATGTGCACGTGGTGGCCGGAGAAACTCGCCAGTACCGGGGGCGGCGGAGGCGGTGCGGGAGGAGCGGGCGGCGGTGGGGCCGGAGGAGCGGGCGGAGCCGGAGGCGGCGGCGGGACGCGGTACCGCGCGGCCGGCGTCGGCTGCGCGGCGTGCGCGGGCGATGAAGTGGGCGCGGGCGATGCCGCGGGTGCGGGGCGTGCGGCAGGAGCCTGTGCCGTTGCGGCCTGAGCCTGGCTCGCGGGAGCTTCCGCTTTGCCGGCGGTCACGCGGTAGGGCAGCACGCCGGCCGCTGCGATCGCGACGAGCAGCAGCCAGCCGCGGCTGCGGCGGGGAGTGGCCTCGATGTGCTGCAACATGGTCAGTCGCCTCTTGAGGTTGTGGAACGTGGGGGAAGCCCCGGCCAGGCCGGAGGGGAGCGGTGCAGCCACGCCCAGCCGCAGCAGCAGGCGGCCATAGGCCTGCGGTTCGCCGCCGGTGCAGGCCAGTGCCTGGGCGTCGCAGGCGGCCTCGCGGCTGAGCGCGTACTCGCGCATCGCCCAGACCACCAGCGGATGGAAGAAAAACAGCTTCTGCGCCAGCGCCGGCACCCAGCCCAGCCACAGGTCGCCGCGGCGCAGGTGCGCCAGTTCGTGCGCGAGTGCCATCGCGGTCTCCTCGTCGGAGAGGCGCGCCTCGGCTGGGAACAGCACCAGCGGGCGCCAGGCACCGAGCACCTGCGGCGAGCCGACCGCGTGCGAGAAGGCGAGCCGTGGCGCGTGGCGCAGGCCCAGCCGCCGCGCCTGCATCCGGCAGGCAGCCTGCCACTGTGCGGGCGCCGGCCGTGCGTCGCGGCGCGCCCGTGCGGCGCGCCGCGCATGCCGCGCCAGTCTTGCCAGTTGCAGCAGCACGCCGGCCAGCCACAACGCGAGCAGCGCATGCCGCCACGGGAACGGTGGCCGCGCGGGAGGCATTTCGATGGCCGGCGCGGGCAGCGCGGTCACGGTGTGCGTGGCGCGCGGCAGCAACTCCAGCGGTGCGACCGGATGGGCGACCGCAACGGTCGCCTCAGGCGCCGGCAGCCAGCGCAATTGCAGCGGCGTATGCCAGGCCAGTCCCAGCACCAGTTGCGCGCCGACCAGCCACCACAATGCGCAGCGGACCGCCGCCGGCAGGCGCGGTAGCAGGCGGCAGGCCAGCGCCACCACGCCGATCAGCAGGCAGGCCTGCGCCGAGGTCCACAACAGGCGGGTCGAAAGGACGTCCAGCAACGGGGCAAGCGTGGCCATGGTCAGGACTCCTTGCGGCGTGATTGCAACTGGGCGACCAGCGCCTCCAGCTCGGCCAGTTCGGCGTCGCTGACGTCGGCGCGTTCGGAGAGATAGGCGACGAAAGGCGACACCGAGCCGCTCAGCGTCTTTTCCACGAAGCTGCCCACCGCGTTGCGTATCGCTTCGCCGGGCGCGGTGGCCGGGCTGTAGCGGTACACGCCGCCGGCCTGGCGGCGCTTGAGGTAACCCTTGCCGCGCAGGCGCTCCATCATGGTCAGCACGGTCGAGCGGGCCAGCCCGCGCACCTCGCCGAAGCCGGCGGCGACCTCGCCCACCGAGACGGGCGCGTGTTCGGCCAGGTAGTGGAGCAGGGCGAGTTCCTGGTCACCGATGGTGGGGCGGGACATGGCGGCTTTCCTGACTACAGTTGTAGTCAAACTAGCGCTGACTACAATTGTAGTCAATAGGCCGGCCGGCACGCCGATCGGCTCCCTCTCCTCTGCGGGGAGAGGGCTGGGGTGAGGGGACAAGGCTGGCGGGGAAGCCAGGCGTGGCAGGGGTTCGCGGGGGGAAGACGCCACCACGCCATAGATTCCGGCGAGCCCCGACCCCTCACCCCAACCCTCTCCCCCATCCTTGGAAAAAGAAAAAGGGAGAGGGAGCTGGAAGGTCTACGGCGCGGGCGCGCGCGTTGCCTCGGTGAACACCACCTGCCAGCGCCCGTCGCGCTCGGCCCAGATGTCGGCGAAGCGCAGCCGCACCTTGTACGGCTTGCCCTCGCTGGTGCCCTCGAGCGTCGCCACGCCGCCGAGGACCGCGCCGCCCGGCCAGTGGCGCACCACTTCGTCCTCCACCGTGAACGGCTTCATCGACGTGCCGGGCGCGGTGTAGTCGTGGATGAAGGCGGCCTTGTCCTCGACCAGGCCACGGCTGTTGAACAGCACGTAGTCGTCGGCGAGCAGGCGTCCGAGCGCCGCACCGTCGCCCTGCATCTGCGCACGGTCGAACTCCGCCACGGCCTTGGCGAGCGCCGGCGGCAGCATCGGATGCGGCGCGGTGGCGCGGGCATCGCGGGCGTAAAACGCGACGACGAGGGCGAGCAGGGCAGTGGCGGTCTTCATGGCGTCCTCCGGCAGGTCGTGCCCGGCGGGGCACCGGGTGCCGGACACGCTAGCGGCCAGGGAATGGCGTCGCTATCAAATGCCTGCTCATGCACGCCAGGCCGCCGGCCCGCAGCCGTGCGCGCGCCGCCCCAGGCGTGAGCCCCACGTGGCGACGGAAAGTGGCGCCGAAATGGCTGTGGTGGCTGAAACCCAGCTCGCAGGCCAGCGCAGCCAGGTCGTCCGCGCCGTCGGCGAGGCGCTCGAGCGCCAGCGCCAGGCGCAGCCGCGTGCGGCAGTCGGCCAGGCACAGGCCGAAGGCGCGGCGGAACACGCGCGTCAGGTGGAACGGCGAACAGCCGACGCGTGCGGCCAACGCCGCGAGGCCGGCATCGTCGGCCGGATCGGCGAGCAGGGCTTCGCGCGCGCGCCACGCCAGCCGCCGCGCGGCCGGCGAGAGCGGTGTGGTCGGCGCCGGGTCGTGCCGCACGACGTCCTGGCACAGCAGGGACGCGGCTTCCTCCGCCGCCAGCCGATCGGCCTCGCGGCGTTGCAGCGCGGCATGCAGGACGCAGTGGCGGAACTGCTCCGCGGCGCCGACCACGCGCGTGGCATCGCGCTCCTCGCGCAGGCGCCGGCCGAACAGTTCCTCCTCGTGCTCGGGCATCAGCTCGAAGCAGGTGCAGGCATCGCCACCCTCGAACGGATGCGAGATGCGATAGCTGTCGCCGGCGCGGTAGAGCAGCGCGGTGGCCGGGTCGCCCACGTGCACCGCGCCGCGCAGGTGGTAGCCGAAACCGCCGCGGCGCAGCAGCACCAGGTGCGTGCGCTCGTCGCCGCGCTCGCAGCCGCAGCCGCCGCGCGGGTGGCGGCAGTCGATGCCGCTGATCCGTAGCAGCGGACTGTCGAACAGCACCGTGACATGCGCCAGGCTCATCGGTTCCTCGCGGCGGGCGGGGCCGCCAGCGTGTCAGAACGCCATGTCGAACGCCACCTCGCCCTGTACGCCGACCTGGTAGGCCGACACGCGCCGTTCGAAGAAGTTGGTCAGTTCCTGCACGTCCTGCAGGTCCATGAAGTCGAACGGGTTGGCGGCGCCGTATTTCTTCGGGAGGTCGAGCTGGGCCAGGCGCTGGTCGGCGCAGTACTCCAGGTACTGGCGCATGTCCTTCACCGACAGCCCGGCCACGCCGCCGGAGAGCACGTCCTGCGCGAACTGCGTCTCGCAGGCGATCGCCTCCTCCAGCATCTGTTCGACCTGCATGCGCAGTTCGTCATCGAACAGCTCCGGCTCCTCCGCGCGCACGGTGCGCACCACCTCGAAGGCGAACGCCATGTGTCCGCTCTCGTCGCGGAATACCCAGTTAGTGCCCGAGGCCAGCCCATGCAGCAGGCCGCGCGAGCGCAGGTAGTAGACGTAGGCGAAGGCGGCATAGAAGAACAGGCCCTCGATGCAGGCGGCGAAGCAGATCAGGTTGAGCAGGAACTGCCGCCGCTGCTCGCGCGTCTCCACGCGGCGCAGGTGCTGGATCGAGTCGATCCACTTGAAGCAGAACGCGCCCTTGGCGCGGATCGAGGGAATCGCCTCGATCGCCGCGAAGGCCTTGTGCCGCTCGGCCGGGTCGGGGATGTAGGTGTCCAGCAGGGTCAGGTAGAACTGCACGTGCAGCGCCTCTTCGTAGAGCTGCCGCGAGAGGTACATGCGTGCTTCGGGTGCATTGACGTGCTGGTAGAGGTTGAGCACCAGGTTGTTGGCCACGATGGTGTCGCCAGTGGCGAAGAAGGCCACCAGGCGCTGGATCAGGTGGCGCTCGGCGGGGTTCATCTTGTTATTCAGATCGTTGAGGTCGGGCGCGAAATCGACCTCGTCCACCGTCCAGGTGTTGCGGATGGCGGCGCGGTACATCTCGTAGAAGGGCGAGTAGCGCATCGGACGCAGGGTGAGCGCATAGCCGGGGTCGAGCAGTTGGCTGGTCATGGGATGCCTTGGTGTGCGACCGCCCGGAAGGCGGCGAGACTGCATGGGTATCATTCCCGCGAAAGCCGGAAGGACGCCGAGGAAGGACGTGGGCTTTACCGCCTCACGCCACCGTCAGAGCTTGCGCGCGTACGCCTCGTGCACGAACCGGCTGACGTAGGTCGCCAGGCCTTCGCCCGCCTGCGCCAGGGTCTGCATGTTGCGTACGTGTTCGGTACCGGTGGCCGCGTCGGTGTACTCGTAGGTCTCGCCGCCGACGAAGCGGATGCGGATCCAGCCGTCGCCGAACTCGTAGGCACTGACGCCGGAATGGCCGTCCAGGTTGCGGTAGCGGTGCATGCGCGGGCCCGGTTCATTGGCAGGCCTCGCAATACTCGGGATTCTCCAGTGAACAGAACACCGCTGCGCTCGCCTGGCTCTGGTCCGGCACGGCGGCGACGGTCGTCTTGGCGATCTTGGTCGCCGGGCGCGAGCGCAGGTAGTAGGTGGTCTTGATGCCCGCCTTCCAGGCGTACATGTACATCGAGGAAAGCTGCCCGATGTTCGGGTTCTCCATGAAGAGATTCAGCGACTGGCTCTGGTCGATGTAGGCCCCGCGCGCGGCGGCGAGGTCGATCAGCGCCTTCTGCGGCAGCTCCCACACGGTGCGGTAGACCTGGCGCAGGCGTTCGGGAATCGCGCCGATGTTCTGGATGGAACCTTCCGCCAGCTTGATCGCGTCGCGCACGTCGGCCGTCCACAGGCCCAGCGTCTTCAGTTCCTCGACCAGGTAGCGGTTGACCACCAGGAAGTCGCCCGAGAGCGTCTCGCGCTTGAACAGGTTGGACACCTGCGGTTCGATGCATTCGTAACAGCCGGCGATCGAGGCGATCGTCGCCGTCGGGGCGATGGCGATCAGCAGCGAGTTGCGCAGGCCGCCGGTCCTGATGCGCTCGCGCAAGGCATGCCAGCGCGCCTCGTCGTGCGGCGCGGCCTGCGGCCAGTAGTCGAACTGCAGCTCGCCGCGTGCCGCGCGCGTCTGCGCAAAGCCCGGGTGCGCGCCCGCCTGAGCGGCCAGTTCGCAGGACTGCTCCAGCGCGTGGAAGTAGATCTCCTCGGCGATGCGCGTGGACAGGGCGAGCGCCTCGGCCGAGTCGAACGCCAGCCGCAACTGGAAGAACACGTCCTGCAGGCCCATCACGCCCAGCCCCACCGGGCGCCACTTGCGGTTCGCCGCGCGCGCCGTGGCGATCGGGTAGAAGTTGAGGTCGATCACCCGGTCGAGCTGGCGCACCGCCGTGCGCACGGTGGCCGCGAGCTTGGCGAAGTCGAAGGCGCCGTCCGTGACGTGCCGTGCCAGGTTGATCGAACCCAGGTTGCACACCGCCGTCTCGTCGGCGGAGGTGACTTCCAGGATCTCCGTGCACAGGTTGGAGAGATGGATCACGTTGCCCGGTTCGGCCGTCTGGTTGCCGGTGGCGTTGCAGCGGTCCTTGAAGGTCATCCAGCCGTTGCCGGTCTGCGCCAGCGTGCGCAGCATGCGCGCGTAGAGCTCGCGCGCCTTGATCGTCTTCGCCGCCAGGCCGGCCGCCTCCGCCTCGCGGTAGGCCTGCTCGAAAGCCACGCCCCACAGGTCGACCAGTTGCGGCACGCTCTTGGGATCGAACAGCGACCAGTCGCCGTCGGCCTCGACGCGGCGCATGAACTCGTCGGGGATCCAGTTGGCCAGGTTGAGGTTGTGCGTGCGCCGCGCCTCGTCGCCGGTGTTGTCGCGCAGCTCGAGGAACTCCTCGATATCCGCATGCCACGGCTCGACGTACACGCAGGCCGCACCCTTGCGCTTGCCGCCCTGGTTCACCGCGGCCACCGAGGCGTCGAGCGTCTTCAGCCACGGCACCAGCCCGTTGGAATGGCCGTTGGTGCCGCGGATCAGCGAACCGCGCGAGCGCACGCGGGTGAAGGACAGACCGATGCCTCCGGCGAACTTGGACAGCTTCGCCACGTCGGCATACTTCTCGTAGATCGCCTCCAGTGCGTCGGCCGGCGAATCGAGCAGGAAGCAGGAGGACAACTGCTCGTGCGCGGTGCCGGCGTTGAACAGCGTCGGCGAGCTGGCGATGTATTCCAGCGCCGAGAGCAGCCGGTAGAGCTCCAGCGTCTCGCCGACCTCGCCGCCGCCCAGCGCGCAGGCGATGCGCATGAAGAAATGCTGCGGCGTCTCGATCACCTTGCGCGCCTGCGGATGGCGCAGCAGGTAGCGGTCGTACACCGTGCGCAGGCCGAAGTATTCGAAGCGGCGCGTGGCCAGTGGATCGATCGCGTCATTGAGCTTGCGCGCGTGCGCGGCGACGAAATCGCGCAGCCGCGCGTTGAGCAGGCCGAGTTCGGCGCCGCGCGCGATCGACTGCGAGAAGCTCTGGATCTCCTGCCCGCGCACTTCCTTGTCGATGAACGCGCCGAGCAGGCGCGCGGCGAGCTGACCGTATTCGGGCTCCTCGGCGGTGAGCGCGGCGGCGGTGCGGATCGAGAGCTGGTCCAGCTCGGCGGTGGTGGCGCCGTCGTACAGGCCGCCGATGGTCTTCAGCGCCACGCGCAGCGGGTCGACCGCGTGCAGGCCGTCGGCGTTGCGCGTCACCGCGCGCACGATCTTGTTGACGTCGACGCTTTCGGTGGCGCCATTACGCTTGGTCACGCGCATCTGCGCGGGACTGTGCGGCGGGGTCAGGGCGAAGCCGTCGTCGGCCTGCGATGCGGCGCTGCCTTCGCGGGCAGGGGTGTCGAGGGTGTCCATGCGGAATCTCCGGAAGGGAAGCCGCCGCGCCGATACGGAGGAGAAGCGCACCGACGCGACGGTTCCGAAAACATCAAACGCCTGCTCCCGCGCGCAGGGCCTGAGGGTCGCTTGTCACGGAAGACGCGCATCACGCGGAGGCAGGACCGCCCGCATGCAACGCGCCTCCCCGCGGAAGCGGTCACCCGCGCCGGGCCGCGTCAGGGTCGGACGGGCGCGTCTCAGCGGACGCGACCGCCGGCCCCAGGGGTCCGGCGTGCCGGCAGGTCTTCGGACTTCGCGGACACGGGCCTTGCGGCCCACCTAGTTCCCGCCGCTTCCCAGGCGCAGAGGCCCAGTGCTGGTGACGGGTTTCGTTTCCGCTTACCGCTGCGGGGCAGTTCCGGATTCACACCGGATTCCCTTTTAAGCCCGACCGACAGTCGCGTCTGGACGGGCACCGACGAGGCACAACATATCGGGCTTGACGGTAACGGTCAACCCAATATCTGGTGTGGTTGGCGTCGCCCGGGACCGGATGCGGCGGTCCGCCTCAGGCGGCGTCGGTGCGCAGGCAATGCTGTTCGTAGGCCGGGTACAGCCGCACTTCCTCGCGCGTCCAGCGGCGGTCGAGCAGACCCAGCAGACGCCCGTAGTGGCGCGCGAAGGCCAGGTCGCCGCCGCCGTGCTGCCAGCTGTCGAAGAACGCCAGGATGTCGCCGGAGAGCCGGCGCATCTCGTCGGCGTAGCTTTGCGCCAGCGCCTGCGTGCCGGCGTTGCGGTGCAGTGCCGGATACAGCTCGGCATCCTCCTGGCGCAGGTGTTCCACGATCAGCGCGCGCGCCTGGCGCAGCCGCTCGCGGCCAGCCTCCTTGCCGATGCCGAACTGGCGGACGTCGTCGAGCACCTGGCGCATCTGCGCATGCTGGCCGCGCAAGGTATCCGTGAGCCGGGGCATACCAGGGATCTTTCGCAGGGACAGGACTGCAGTCTGGACGTCCGCCGCCGCGCCGGCACTGATCCAGGTCAGCGGCGATCGGGCGTCACATCCGCATCAAGGATGCGCGGCGCCGCGCTCACCCCGTTGCCACGGCGGGCTGTCTAAGGTCGCGGACGACACCCGCCCGGAGCGTTGCGCATGGCTACCCGAACCGATTCCACCCGCACGCCGCGCAAGCGCGGCGCCGTCGACAAGGCCCGCAAGGTGCAGGGCCGCACCGATGCGAAGGACGCGCGCAAATCGCAGGCCAAGGCCGCGGGCAAGAGCGCGGCGAAGAAACAGCCGGCACCGACCAGTCCGCGCGCCAAACCGCGGCCGCCGTTGCCCGAGCAGCACCTGCGCAAACCGGGCAAGGAAGCCAGGCTCGATCCGCGCCCGCAGTTCGAGGCGCCAGACTACCGCGGCAGCGGCAAGCTCGACGGCATGGCCGCGATCATCACCGGCGGGGATTCCGGCATCGGCCGCGCGGTGGCGGTGCTGTTCGCGCGCGAGGGCGCCGACGTGGCGGTGGTGTACCTGTCCGAGGACCAGGATGCGCGCGAGACCAAGCGCTACGTGGAAAAGGAGGGCCAGCGCTGCCTGCTGATCCGCGGCGACGTGCGCGACCCGGACTTCTGCGGGCAGGCGGTGCAGCAGACGGTCGACGAATTCGGCCGGCTCGACGTGCTGGTCAACAACGCCGCCTTTCAGGAACACGCCGATGCGCTGGAGGACATCACCGAGGAACACTTCGACCTCACCATGCGCACCAACATCTACGGCTACTTCCACATGGCCAAGGCCGCGCTGCCGCACCTGCACGAGGGCAGCGCGATCATCAACACCGGCTCGGAAACCGGCCTGTTCGGCAACGCGCACCTGCTCGACTACTCGGCGACCAAGGGTGCGATCCACGCCTTCACGATGTCGCTGGCGAGCAACCTGGTCAGCCGCGGCATCCGCGTCAACGCGGTGGCGCCCGGCCCGGTGTGGACGCCGCTCAACCCCGCCGACAAGCAGGCCAAGCAGGTGGCGAAGTTCGGCCAGCAGAACCCGCTGGGCCGTCCGGCGCAGCCGGAGGAGCTTTCGCCCGCCTACGTGTTCCTGGCCGCGCCGAGCTGCTCCAGCTACGTCAACGGCGCGATCCTGCCGGTGATGGGCGGCTCGACCGGGTGACGCCATGCACCTCACCGATCCGTGGTGGGTCTATGCGCTGCGCGGCGCGGGCGTCTACCTGGGCCTGCTGATCGTCCTGCGGCTGATCGGCAAGCGCGCGTTCGGCGACATGACCACCTTCGACATCGTGGTGCTGATGCTGGTCGGCAGCACGCTGCGCCTGGCGATCACCGGCGACGACAAGTCGCCGCTGTCGGCGGTGATCGGGGTGATACCGATTTTCCTGCTGGACAAGGCGATGGGTTGGTCCTGCGCGCGCTGGCCGTGGCTCGATCGCGTGGTCGAAGGCAAGGACAGCCTGCTGGCCCGCGGGGGCCGCCTCGTCGAGGGTGCGCTGCGCCGGCACGACATGTCCGAGGCGGCCTTCCGCCGCGCGCTGCGCGAGAAGGGATTGCGCGAGGTCGGCGACGCGGCCGAAGTGCGGCTGGAGGCCAATGGCAAGGTCAGCGTGTTGAAAATGCCGAAAAGCTAGTGCGACTTCCGTAGGGTGGGCTTCAGCCCATCACGTCTTGCCGCGGCCTGCGCTGGGCTGAAGCCCACCCCACGCGGCAAAGAAGGCAACCGTCAGCCGGCCTTATCGCAATGCGCATCGTAGGCGGGATAAAGCCGCCCCTCCTCGCGCCCGATGCGCTGGCGCAACACCGCCAGCAGTTGTTCCAGGCTGCGCGAAAAGGCCAGCGGATCGGCATGGCCGTCGTGGTAGGCGTCGAAGAACGCGACCAGCGCCGGCGTGAGCTGCTGCATCTCGTCGGCGTACTGGCGCGCCAGTTCGGCGGTGGCCGGGTGCGTGCGCAGGGCCGGGTAGAGCCGGCTGTCCTCGAGGCTGAGGTGCGCAAGCATCGCCTGCCGCGCCTTCTGCAGGCGCTCGCCGCCTTCGCGGCCGGCGGCACCGAGCCGTTGCAGTTCGTCGAGCAGGACGTACAACTGTGCGTGCTGGTCGCGCAGGATGTCGGTCAACCTCACGTGGCGTCCCCGCCCTCGGCGTGGTGCCAGTCGGCGGCGCGCTCGAGCCAGGGCGGTATCGCGGCCGCCGGCAACGGGCGCGAGACGTGGAAGCCCTGCACCTCGTCGCAGGCCATGCGGCGCACGGTCTCGTAGATGCGCCGGGTCTCCACGCCCTCGACCACCACGCGGAAGCCCAGGTCGTGCGCCAGCGCCGCGGTCGAGCGCACGATCGCCGCGTCGTGCCGGCTGGCGTCCATCGCACGCACGAACGACTGGTCGATCTTCAGGCAGGTCGCCGGCATCTGCCGCAGCGAGGCGAGGTTGCTGTAGCCGGTGCCGAAATCGTCGATGGCGATGCCGGCGCCCAGCTCGCGCACCGCATCGAGGTGGCGGCGGGTGGCGTCGTTGTGGGCCAGCAGCGTGGTTTCGGTGAACTCCAGCTCCAGCGCGTGCGGATCGACCGCATGGCGGGAGGACACCGCCTGCAGACGGGTGACCAGGTCGGCGTCGAAGTCGGCGTTGGAAATGTTGATCGACAGGCCGACGTCGTGGCCGGCGCGGCGCCAGGCGGCCAGTTGCGCCACGCCGTGGTCGAGCACCCAGCCGGTCAGCGAGCGCATCAGGCCGGCACGTTCGGCCAGCGGCACGAACTGGCTGGGCGGCACTTCGCCCAGGGTCGGGTGGCGCCAGCGGGCGAGCGCCTCCAGTGCCACGCATTTGCCGTCACTCAGGCTGACGCGCGGCTGGTAATGCAGGTAGAGCTCGGTGCGCTCGGTCAGCGCAGCCGCGAGTTCCGTGACCAGGAAGAACTCCTGCCGATGGCGCTCGTCCTGGCTGCGCTCGTACAGCGCCCAGCCGCGCGGGCTGCGCTGTGCGGCGTAGGAGGCGCTCATCACCTGCCGCAGCGGGTCGGCGCCGTCGAGCCGGCGCATGTCCAGTTCGAGCAGGCCGACGCCGGGCTGCAGGGTGAGCGGGATGTCCATGCAGAGCACCGGTGTGCGCAGGCGCGCGACCAGATCGTCGAGCTGGGCGGTATCCAGCGGCGCGTCGGCATCCGGCAGCACCGCGGCGAAACGCGTCACGCCGACCTGGTAGAGACGGGTGTCGGTCGGCATCCACTCGAGCACGCGCACGGCCACCGCGCGCATCAGCTCGTCGGCGTAGGCAAAACCCATCGCCCGCACGAAGGCATTGAAGCGCTCCACCGGCGCCACCTCGATGGCGATCAGCCATGCCCGCTGCGCGCCGTTCTGTCGGCGTGCGCGCAGGTCCTCGAAGAACGCGCTGCGATGCGGCAACTGGGTGACCGGGTCGGTGCGGCCCAGGTAGCCGCCCAGCACCACGCCGGCGCCGGCCAGCCGCGCGGCCTGCAGCAGCGCGTTGTGGCCGGCCTCGTCCAGGCCGGCGCGTGGGGCGTGGTCCATCACGCACAGCGCGCCGACGTGGCGGCCGCTGAGCGTGTAGACCGGCTCGCAGGCGAAGAAACGCAAGGCCGCCGGCGAAGGGCCAGTCAGCGGCGGGGTGTCGCGGTAGCGTGCATCGGCGGCGATGTCCGGCAGCACCTGGCCGGCGCCGCGGCGCGCCGCCTCCAGGTAGAGCGGATGCAGGACGGGGCTGCGATGCGTGTCGGGATCGCGGCTGTACCAATAGGCGCTGCCGTTGTTGAGCACCAGCGAGACCATCGCGACGTCGAGCGAGGCGGCCGCCAGTTGCGCAACCGCGTCGAAGCCCGGCACCGCGTAGCCGTCGACGGCAGGTGGCGCAACCGTGTCGCCGCCCGGGGCGGCTCCTCGCTGCATGGACGTCACCTCGGGATCGTGCTCCACGGTCGTCTGCATGGCGTCCTCCCCCACCGGCCTGGCGGGATTCGCGGTAACGCGTTGGCCAGAGTACTTCCGCCATATCGACGGCTGCAATGCGAAAAATGGACCCTCGGTGTCGCCGGGCTATACCGGGTTGCCATGGTTATTCCGGCCGATGCGGCAGTGCCAGGTACTGCTCGCTCTGCATCTCGATCAGGCGCGATTCGGTGCGGCTGAATTCGGCACGGTGGCGTTCACCGTCGTACAACTCGGTGATCGGCGCGGCGGCCGAAAGCACCAGCTTGACGTGGCGGTCGTAGAACTCGTCCACCAGCAGCACGAAGCGCCTGGCGGCGTCCTCGCTGTAGATGGAAAACTGCGGCACGTTGGAGACGATCACGGTGGGCACGCGGCGCGCGAGCGCGATGTAGTCGGCCACCGCGCGCGGTCCCTCGCACAGCGCCTCGAAGTCGAACCACAGCACGCCCGGGGCTTCGCGGCGCGCGGGTAGCGGGCGGCCGTTGATCTCCAGCGTGGCGTCTTCGTGCGCCTCGCCCTGTGCCTGGCTGGCGAAGATGCGCGCCAGCGCGCGCTCGGCCTCGGCGCCGGGCGGGGTCAGGTAGACCGGCGCCTGGGTCAGCGCGCGCAGGCGCCAGTCGTGCGGCGAGACCATTTCCACGACATCGCAATGCTTCTGGATCAGCGCGATGGCCGGCAGGAAGCGGGCGCGCTGCAGGCCGTCGCGGTAGAGGTTCGCCGGCGGCGTGTTGGAGGTGGTCACCAGCGCCACGCCGCGCCGGAACAGCGCGTCGAGCAGGTTGGCCAGGATCATCGCGTCGCCGATGTCGTTGACCAGGAACTCGTCCAGGCACAGCACGCGGCAGCGCCCGGCCAGGCCCTCGGCCACCGCCTCCAGCGGGTCGGCGCGCTCGCCCAGTTCGCGCAGGTGCGCGTGCACCTCGCCCATGAAGCGGTGGAAATGCCGGCGCAGCGCTACGCCGTGCGGCAGGCTGGCGGCGAACAGGTCCATCAGGAAGGTCTTGCCGCGGCCGACGCTACCCCACAGGTACAGGCCCGGCACCGGCGTGCGCTCGTCGTCGCCGAACAGCGATTTCAGCCGTCCGAACAGGCCGCCGTTGTCGGGCGCGGCGCACAGCGCCGCGTGCATGCGGTCGAATTCCGGCAGCACGGCCAGTTGCGCCGGGTCGGATTCCCAGCGGTGGGCGGCGACGCCTTCGTGGTAGCGGGCGGAAGGGAAAAGGTCGGTCATGTGGCTGAGGCGGCAGGGACGGGCGTGGTCGGCTCCTTCCTGCATCGCAGGGAGGATGGGGGACGACTCAGCCGTCGCGCCGCGGCGGCAGCCATGGCTGCACCGCGTGCTTGACCGCCCCGCGCAGGTCCATCAATCGGCGGTGGAAGAAGTGGCTGGTCTCGGGCATGCGCACCAGCTCGGGGGTCACCGGCAGGCTGTCGATCCAGTCGAACACCGCCTGTGGCTCGACCACCTCGTCCGCCTCGCCCTGCACGATCAGCCAGGGGCACTGCGGCGGCTCGACCGAGGTCAGCGCGAAGCGTCCGGCCGGCGGCGCGATGCTCACCAGCGCCGCCGCCTGCAGGCGCACCGCGTTGCGGATCGTCACGTAGCTGCCGAAGGAGAATCCCGCCAGCCACAACGCGTCGCCCGGGCGCACGCGGCGTACCCACGCGACTACCGCGGCCAGGTCCTCGCTCTCGCCGTCGCCTTCGTCGTAGCTGCCCTCGGAGGCGCCGGTGCCGCGGAAGTTGAAGCGCAGCGTGTCCAGCCCCGACTCGCGCAGGCTGCGCTCGACCATCGTCACCACCTTGTTGTGCATGGTGCCGCCCTGCACGGGGTTGGGATGGCAGATCACCGCCACGCCGCGGCGTGCCTCGCCGGGCTCGGCCGCGTTGCTGATCGCCTCGAGCTTGCCGGCGGGGCCGTCGAGCGCGAAGCTCGCCTCTTCCGTCGGAAAGCTCGCGGGGTTGTCGGGAACGGTGGTGGGCGTCATGCAGGCAATGATAACCGTCGCGGCCGTGCATCGGCCGGCGAGCCCGTCGCGGGAGCGCGCATGAACCACCTGGCCCACGTGCTGCTGGCCGGGGCCGACCCGGAGCGGCGCCTGGGCGGCGTGCTGGGGGACTTCGTGCGCGGAACGCCGGATCCGTCGCTGCCGTCGGGCGTGCGCGAAGGCATCGCGCTGCACCGGGCGATCGATGGCTACACCGACCGCCACCCCGACGTGCTCGCGGCGCGGACGCTGTTCGAGCCGCCGTACCGGCGCTATGCCGGCATCGCGCTCGACATGTGGTTCGACCATTGCCTGGCGCGCGATTTCGCGCGCTGGTCGAGGCAACCGCTGGAGGCCTTCTCGGTGGACCTGCGCGAGCTGCTGCGCCGGCACGATGCGTTGCTGCCGGCTGCCGCGCAGTGCTTCGCGCGCTACATGCAGGCCAATGACTTGCCGGCCGGCTATGCCGATCCGGCGGTGCTCGACCGTGCGCTGGCCGGCATCGGCCAGCGGCTGCGGCGGGACAATCCGCTGGACCGGATGCTGCCGGTGCTGCAGGCGCTGGACGCGCCGCTGCAGGAACGGTTCGAGGCGTTCTTTCCGCAGTTGCGGCGCTTCGCGGGTGCGTGGCGGCCGTAGGGTGGGCTTCAGCCTACTGCGGAAGGTTGCGGGCAAAGGGGGTGGTGGGCTGAAGCTCACCCTACGGGTGTCGCGTCGTTTTATGAAGGTATCGGCGAGTGTGGCCCCTCACCCCAACCCTCTCCCCGGAGGGGAGAGGGGGCTAACGAAAAACGCCGCCCGGTGGGCGGCGTTTTGGCGAAAGCTCGTTGGATCAGGCCAAGTTTACTTGGCCTGATCGACGATCCAGTGCACGGTGTTCTTGACCTGCTCGTCGGTGAGCGAGGGCATGCCGCCCTTCGGCGGCATGAAGTTGCCGTCCGGACCGTGGTAGCCCTCGATCGCGTGCTTGACCAGGGTGTCGATGCCCTGCGCGATGCGCGGCGCCCAGGCGGCCTTGTCGCCGAGCTTCGGCGCGCCGGCCACGCCAGCGGTGTGGCAGCTGTGGCACAGGCCTTCGTAGACCGTCTTGCCGTCGGTGCTGCCGCCGAAGGCAACCTGCGAGGCGGCGGCCTTGGCCGCGGCTTCCTGCGCCGCCATCATCGCCGCGCGACCGGTGTCGCCGGCATACACCGCGCCGGCCGGGGCCAGGCGCTCGGCGACCTTCTGTGCCGCGTGCGGATTGGTTTCCTTCGCCGAGCGGGCGTAGATGCTGTACGCCATGATCAGCAACACCAGCGCCAGTACGTGGAGACCGGCAATCAGCCAGCTGAACTGGCGGATGAAGCTCTGGTCCGATTTGGTCATGGTACCGCTCACGCAAGTAACTCCAGATGGTCGGTGGACGGGCCGGCAGCCTCGTGGAGGGCCGGCGCGGGCAGACAAGACGCCGGATTATAGATCAAAGCGGGCCCCAAGTTTCAGGCGTGCCGTCGCGCCGCGACGTCGCAGGCGACGGGCGGCGCGCCCTGCCATCGGTAACGTGTCATCGGTCATGGGGCACCCCTGTCAACTGGCATTGTCCAAGCCCGTTGCTGTAACCCTATGCTTTTCACAGGGTCGGCTTTGACTGCGCGCGGCGCGGACGAGGGGACCGACATCCATTCCGGGAGCTTTTGCAATGTCGCGTTTTTGGAAGATCGCGCTGGTCGTGGTGGTCGTGCTGGTGTTGGCCGTGGTGGGCCTGCGCCTGATGCACAAGCCGGGCGGCCCGCAGGCTGGGCAGGCCCAGCCCCAAGGCAAGGAAGGCGGGCAGCAACCGCCGGTGCCGGTCACCGTGGTGCCGGTCGCGCGCCAGGACGTGCCGGTCTACCTGACCGCGCTGGGCACGGTGCAGGCGCTCAACACGGTGGTGGTGAGCCCGCAGGTGAGCGGCACCCTGATCAGCCTCCAGTTCACCGAGGGCCAGCCGGTGAAGAAGGGCCAGGTGCTCGCGCAGATCGACCCGCGCACCTTCCAGGCCGCCTATGACCAAGCCGTCGCGCGCCTGCACCAGGACCAGGCGCAGCTGGCCACCGCCAAGGCCAACTATTCGCGCAGCCAGGAGCTGGGTCCGAAGGGCTACATCGCCAAGCAGGACCTGGATGCGCTGCGCAACACGGTCAGCCAGCTGCAGGCGACGATCGCCTCCGACCAGGCGCAGATCCGCGACGCGCAGGTGCAACTGGGCTACACCAAGGTGATCTCGCCGATCGACGGCCTGGCCGGCATCCGCGGCGTCGACCCGGGCAACGTGGTGACCACCTCCAGCAGCATCGTCACGCTGACCCAGCTGCACCCGATCAACGTGATGTTCACCCTGCCCGAGCAGAACCTGGACATGGTGCGCCAGGCGTCGATGGGCGGCGGCGAGCTGACCGTGGCGGCGCTCGACCGCGGCGATGCGCACGTGGTTGCCGGCGGCGGCGTGCTCAAGGTGATCGACAACCAGATCGACGCCAGCACCGGCACCTTCCGCCTGAAGTCGGAGTTCCCGAACGAGAAGAACGAGCTGTGGCCCGGCCAGTTCGTCAACGTGCGGCTGAAGGTGCGCACCGTCGGCGGCGGCCTGGTGATCCCGGCACAGGCGGTGCAGCGCGGCCCGGACGGCGACTACGTCTACCTGCTGCAGCAGGACAACACGGTCAAGATGCAGCCGGTGCAGGTCGCGCAGGAAGTGGGCGACAGCGCGGTGATGATCGCCAGCGGCCTGAGCGAGGGCCAGCGCGTGGTCACCGAGGGCCAGTTCCGGCTCAAGCCCGGCAGCAAGGTCAACCCGCTCAAGCCGGGCGAGGTGCCGCCGGCGCCGACCAAGGAAGAGCTGGAGAAGGCCAAGCAGGGCGGTGGCCGCGGTCGTCGCGGGCACTGATCGCTGCTGCTGCTCCCCCTGATGTACAGGGGGAGATCGGGAGGGGGCAGGCGGGCTCGCCCCGGCGCGTGGAACCTCTCCCCAGCTCTTCCCTGCAGGCAGGGGAGGGAGTGACACATCACGCGGCATGAGGCCGCATCAAAGGTTCAGACCCATGGGCTTCTCCACCCTCTTCATCCGCCGCCCGATCGCCACCTCGCTGCTGATGGTCGCGGTGCTGCTGCTGGGCGTGCTCGGCTACCGCCAGCTGCCGGTGTCGGCGTTGCCGGAGATCGACGCGCCCAGCCTGGTCGTGACCACGCAATATCCCGGTGCCAGCGCGACCACCATGGCAGCGCTGGTGACCACGCCGCTGGAGCGCCAGCTCGGGCAGATCTCCGGCCTGTCGATGATGAGCTCGGATTCGTCCGCCGGCCTGTCGACGATCATCCTGCAGTTCAACATGGACCGGGACATCGACATCGCGGCGCAGGACGTGCAGGCGGCGATCAGCTCGGCCAAGGGCACGCTGCCGAACAACCTGCCCTACCCGCCGGTGTACAACCGCGTGAATCCGGCCGACGCGCCGATCCTCACGCTGATGCTCACCTCCGACAGCCGGCAATTGCGCGAGGTCAACGACCTGGCCGATTCGATCATTGCGCAGAAGCTCTCGCAGGTGCAGGGCGTGGGCCTGGTCTCGATCGCCGGCAACGTGCGCCCGGCCGTGCGCGTGCAGGTCAATCCTTCGCAGCTTTCCAACCTCGGGCTCACGCTGGAAGACGTGCGCGGCTCGCTGCAGGCGGCCAACGTCAACGCGCCCAAGGGCACCCTGAATGGCGCCACGCAGAGCTATTCGATCGGCACCAACGACCAGCTCACCGACGCGGCCGCCTACGGCCAGACCATCATCAGCTACAAGGACGGTGCGCCGGTACGGCTGAAGGACGTCGCCCGCGTGGTCGACGGCGTGGAGAACGACCAGCTCGCCGCCTGGGCCAACGGCAAGCCGGCGGTGCTTTTGGACATCCGCCGCCAGCCGGGCGCCAACATCGTGCAGACGGTCGAGCAGATCCGCGCCGTGCTGCCCTCGCTGCGCGCGGTGCTGCCGGCCGACGTGCACCTGGACGTGTTCGCCGACCGCACGGTGACCATCCGCGCCTCGGTGCACGACGTCGAGTTCACGCTGATCCTCACCGTGTTCCTGGTGGTGGGCGTGATCTTCGTGTTCCTGCGGCGGCTGTGGGCGACGGTGATCCCGTCGGTGGCGGTACCGCTATCGCTGATGGGCACCTTCGGCGTGATGGCCTTCAGCGGCATGTCGCTGGACAACCTCTCGCTGATGGCGCTGACCGTGGCCACCGGCTTCGTGGTCGACGATGCGATCGTGATGATCGAGAACATCGTGCGCTACATCGAGCAGGGCAAGAGCGGCAAGGAGGCGGCCGAGATCGGCGCCAAGGAGATCGGCTTCACGGTGCTGTCGCTGACCGTCTCGCTGATCGCCGTGTTCCTGCCGCTGCTGCTGATGCCCGGCGTCACCGGCCGGCTGTTCCACGAGTTCGCCTGGGTGCTGACGATCGCCGTGGCGATCTCGATGCTGGTGTCGCTGACGCTGACGCCGATGATGTGCGCCTACCTGCTCAAGCCGGACCAGTTACCGGAAGGTGACGCCGCGCACGAGCACGCCCTCGTGCAGGGCAAGCGCAACCTGTGGACGCGCACGGTCGACTTCTACGGCCGCACGCTGGACGTGGTGCTCGACCATCGCCGCCTGACCATGCTGGTGGCCGGGGCCACGGTGGTGCTCACCGTGATCCTCTACGTGGTGATCCCCAAGGGCCTGCTGCCCGAGCAGGACACCGGCCTGATCACCGGCGTGGTGCAGGCCGACGAGAACGTCGCCTTCCCGCAGATGGAACAGCGCACCAAGGCCGTCGCCGAGGCCCTGCGCGCCGATCCGGCGGTGTCGGGCGTGGCTGCGTTCATCGGCGCGGGCACGATCAACCCCACGCTCAACCAGGGCCAGCTCTCGATCGTGCTGAAGGACCGCGGCGACCGCGGCGGCCTGGACGAGGTGGTGCCGCGGCTGCAGCAGGCAGTGGCCAACATCCCGGGCGTGGCGCTGTACCTCAAGCCCGTGCAGGACGTGACGCTGGACAGCCGAGTCGCCGCCACCGAGTACCAGTACTCGCTCTCGGAGGTGAACTCGACGGAGCTGGCCAAGTACGCCGAGCAGATGACCCAGGCGCTGCGCCAGCGCCCGGAGCTGGCGGACGTGGACAACAACCTGGCCGACCAGGGCAATGCGCTCAAGCTGACCATCGACCGCGAGAAGGCTAGCCGCCTGGGCGTGCCGGTGCAGACCATCGACGACACGCTTTACGACGCCTTCGGCCAGCGCCAGATCTCGACCATCTTCACCCAGTTGAACCAGTACCGCGTGGTGCTGGAGGTGGCGCCAGAGTTCCGCTCCAGCCGTGACCTGCTCAACAAGCTCACCGTGCGCGGCAACGGCTCGGGCGCGTTGACCGGCTCCACCGCGACCAGCTTCGGCCAGTTGACCTCGGCCAACTCGGCGACGCCGTCGGGCATCGGCAACACCGGCAACGTCGGTTTCCAGATCGGCGCCGGCGGCACCATCCCGATCGCCTCGCTGGCCACCGCGCAGGTCACCAACGCGCCGCTGGTGGTCAGCCATCAGCAGCAGCTGCCGGCGGTGACGCTGTCGTTCAATCTGGCGCCGGGCTACTCGCTGTCGCAGGCGGTCGATGCGATCCACGAGGTCGAGGCGCAGCTCAGCTTCCCGCCGCAGGTGCGCGGCGAGTTCATCGGCAAGGCCGCGGAATTCAATGCGTCGCTGGGCGATGAGGTGCTGTTGCTGCTGGCTGCGATCGTGGTGATCTACATCGTGCTGGGCGTGCTCTACGAGAGCTACATCCATCCGCTGACGATCATCTCGACCCTGCCGCCGGCGGGCGTGGGTGCGCTGCTGGCGCTGATCCTGTGCGGCATGAGCCTGTCGGTGGACGGCATCGTCGGCATCGTGCTCTTGATCGGCATCGTCAAGAAGAACGCGATCATGATGATCGACTTCGCGATCGAGGCGCAGCGCGAGGGGCTCAATGCGCGCGACGCGATCCGTCGCGCGTGTCTGCTGCGTTTCCGGCCGATCATGATGACCACCGCGGCGGCGATGCTGGGCGCGTTGCCGCTGGCGCTGGGCAACGGCATCGGGGCGGAGTTGCGGCGGCCGCTGGGCGTGTCGATCGTGGGTGGCCTGCTGCTGTCGCAGCTGGTGACGCTGTACACCACGCCGGTGATCTACCTGTACATGGAGCGCTTCTCCGACTGGCTGCGGCTGCGCCGCGAGCGCCGGGCGCTGGCGCGGGCCGAAGCCGAGGCGGATGCCCGCGCGGTGTGACGCGCTCTGCTCCCTCTCCCCTCCGGGGAGAGGGTTGGGGCGAGGGGCCGGGGCTCGCGGGAAGGTTTCGTATGAGCCTTCCCGGCTTCCAATCGTGACCTTTCCGCGACCTGGCTCGCCTGCGGCGAGCTTCCGATCGCCTGACGGCGCTCGGGTCACTTTTCTTTGCTGGCCCAAAGAAAAGTAACCAAAAGAAACGGCCTGCTCAGCACGGGGTGAGATAAGAGCTAGGTGCCCTTGCGCCTTGCCGAGTACCTCTCTTGCTCTTAGAGGAGCTGCCGCCGCTATACCGCGGGCGCTCGGGAGTTGAGGCAAGAGAGGCTTAGGGCCCGTGCGCAGACGGCGGCCTGGATGTGCCGCGAGCGATGCTTGCAGACGTACCGGCTCTGCTCCCTCTCCCCTCCGGGGAGAGGGCTGGGGTGAGGGGCCGGGGCTCGCGGGGAAGCCTGCGAGCGCGCTGCCTTGCTCGTCGTTCTCGCGGGCGCTTCGACCAGGCCTTCTGCGGCGTGCTTCCGATCGGGCCGCGGAAGCTTTGGCACTTTCCCCCCGATCCGGATCAACCGAATCGCCCGATGCGCGTTAGCACGGCGATGCCGCGTATCCTCTCTCCCTTTGCCCCATCCTCCCCCGCCGCATGAACATCTCCGGCCCCTTCATCCGCCGTCCGATCGGCACCTCGCTGCTGGCCATCGGCGTGTTCATCGCCGGGGCGATCTGCTACGCGCTGCTGGGCGTGGCGGCGCTGCCGCAGATGCAGTTCCCGGTGATCTTCGTGCAGGCGCAGGAGGCCGGTGCCGATGCCAGCACCATGGCCTCGACCGTGGCCGCGCCGCTGGAGCGCCACCTGGGCCAGGTGCCCGGCATCGACAGCATGCGCTCGCACAGTTCGGAGGGCAGTACGTTCGTCTTCATCATGTTCCGCGGCGGCACCGACCTGGACGCGGCGGCGCGCGACGTGCAGGCGGCGATCAACGCGGCCGCGCCGGACCTGCCGCCAGGGCTCAACAGCCCGCCGAGTTACGAGAAGGCCAACCCCAACGACGACCCGATCATCGCCTTCGCGCTGACGTCGGACACCGAATCGGCCGCCACGCTCTACAACGCTGCCGATACGCTGCTTGCGCAGCGGCTGCGCCAGTTGCCGGGCGTGTCCTCGGTGGAAATCGCCGGCGCGGCGACGCCGGCGATCCGCGTGGACGTGGACCTGCATGCGCTCAGCGCGATGGGCCTGTCGCCCGACCAGCTGCGCAACGCGCTGACCGCGGCCAACGTCACCTCGCCGCAGGGCTTCCTCTCCAACGGCGTCACCACCATGGCGGTGACCGCCAACGACCAGCTGCACACGGCCGACGACTTCGCGCAGTTGATCGTCGCCGTGCGCAGCGGCGTACCGATCCGCCTGTCCGACGTGGCGCACGTCTACGCCGGACAGCAGGACGCCTTCCAGGCCGCCTGGTTCGAGGGCAAGCCCGCGGTGCTGATGTACGTCTACAAGAAGGCCGATGCCAACGTCATCGCCACCGTCGATGCGGTCAAGGACCAGGTGCCGGCGCTGCGCGCCTACCTCTCGCCCGGCACCACCCTGACACCGTACTTCGACGGCACGCCGACCATCCGCGCCTCGCTGCACGAGGTGCAGGCGACGCTCCTGATCTCGCTGGCGATGGTGGTGCTGACCATGGCGCTGTTCCTGCGCCGCCTGGCGCCCACCCTGATCGCCGCCGCCACCGTGCCGCTGTCGCTGGCCGGCGCGTTCGTGGTGATGTACGTGCTCGGCTACACGCTCAACAACCTCACCCTGCTGGCGCTGGTGATCGCGATCGGCTTCGTGGTCGACGACGCCATCGTGGTGATCGAGAACGTGATCCGGCACATCGACAGCGGCATGCCGCGGATGGAGGCGGCGCTGACCGGCGCGCGCGAGATCGGCTTCACGGTGGTCTCGATCACCGCCTCGCTGATCGCCGTGTTCATCCCGCTGCTGTTCGCGCCGGGCATCACCGGCATGTTCATGCACGAGTTCACGATGACGCTGGTGGCGGCGATCGCGATGTCCGCGCTGATCTCGCTGACCCTCACGCCATCGCTGTGCGGCCTGTTCCTGCGCGGGCACGGCACGGCGAAACCCTCGCGGCTGGGCCATGCGCTGGACCGCTTCCACGGCGGCATGCTCGGGTTCTACACGCGCGCTCTGGATTTCGCGCTGCGCCACGCGCTGGCGCTCTCACTCACCCCGCTGGTGCTGATCGTCGCCACCTTCTTCCTGTTCGGCATGGTCAAGTCCGGCCTGTTCCCGCCGCAGGACACCGGGCTGATCTGGGGTCGCGCCACCTCCAGCGCGACGGTGTCGTTCCAGGACGCGATCGACCGGCAGGAGCGGCTGACCGAGATGCTGCTGGCCGATCCGGACGTCAAGGCGGTCGGCTCGCGCCTGGGTACCAGCCGTCAGGGCACCAGCGGCGCGTTCAACATCGAACTGAAGACCCGCGCGGAGGGCCGCCGCGACGACACGTTCACCGTGGTCGCGCGGCTGTCGGCCAAGGCCGACCGCTACCCCGACCTCAACCTGCGCCTGCGCGCGATCCAGGACCTGCCCAGCGCCAGCGGCGGTGGCGGCAACCAGGGCGCGCAGTACCAGGTCTCGCTGCAGGGCGACGACCTGGGCGAGCTGCAGACCTGGTTGCCGAAGCTGGTCGACGCGCTGAAGAAGAATCCCAAGCTCAAGGACGTGGGCAGCGACGTCGACGAATCCGGCCTGCGCCAGAACGTGGTGATCGACCGCGACAAGGCCGCACGGCTGGGCGTCTCGATCGGCACCATCGACGGCGCGCTGTACAACGCCTTCGGCCAGCGCCAGGTGTCGACCATCTACTCGGACATCAACCAGTACAAGGTGGTGGTCAACGCGCTACCTTCGCAGACCGCCACGCCGGCGGCGATCGACCGCATCTACGTGCGCTCCGACAGCGGCAAGATGATCCCGCTCGGCGCGCTGGCGCACCAGGAACCGGGGCTGGCGCCCTCGGAGGTGTCGCACGAGAACCAGTACACGACCATGGACCTCTCCTTCAACCTGGCCGAAGGCGTGAGCATGGGCGAGGCGATGGTGATCATCCAGCACACGGTCGAGGGCCTGCGCATGCCCGGCGACATCCGCCTCAACGTGGGTGGCGATTTCCGCCGCTTCATGGAAACCCAGAGCGGCATGGGCTGGCTGATCCTGGCGGCGATCCTCACCGTGTACATCGTGCTGGGCATGCTCTACGAGAGCCTGATCCACCCGGTGACGATCCTCTCCACCTTGCCGGCGGCGGGCGTGGGCGCGCTGCTGGCGCTGTGGCTGACCAGCACCGAATTGTCGGTGGTGTCGCAGATCGCGTTGGTGCTGTTGATCGGCATCGTCAAGAAGAACGCGATCATGATGATCGACTTCGCGCTGGTGGCCGAGCGCGAGCACGGCAAGAGTCCGTTGGAGGCGGTGCGCGAGGCGTGCATCGTGCGCTTCCGGCCGATCATGATGACCACCATGGTGGCGATCCTTGCGGCGGTGCCGATCGCGGTCGGGCTGGGCGAGGGATCGGAGTTGCGCCGGCCGCTGGGTATCGCGCTGATCGGCGGCCTGTTGATCTCGCAGAGCCTGACCTTGCTCAGTACGCCGGCGCTGTACGTGATCTTCTCGTGCCTGTCGGCGCGCGTGCGCGCGTGGCGAGCAAGGCACCGCCGGCGCGAGGTCGTCCACGTCTCCTGATCCCAGCTCCCTCGCCCCGCAGAAGAGTCAAGGAGCAAAGCGCCCGCTATAGACCGAAGAATGCGACTGCCGCAGCGGCACTGTTCGCCGCGGTTACTTCCGCCGGCTCGCCGCGATCGCGCGCGACTTCCTCGCAGATGTGCTTCAGGTACATCGGCTCGTTGCGCCGGTGGCTGGGCTGCGGACGCACGGTACGGGGCAGCAGGTAGGGGGCGTCGGTTTCCAGCAGCAGCCGCTCGGCGGGAATTTCGCGCACGAACTCGCGCAGGTGGGTGCCGCGGCGCTCGTCGCAGATCCAACCGGTGATGCCGATGTGGCAATCCAGCGCCAGGTAGTCGTGCAGCGCCTCGCGGGTGTCGGTGAAGCAGTGCACCACGGCCGCCGGCACGCGGTCGCGATAGCGTTTGAGCAGGGCCAGGAAATCGGCGTGTGCGTCGCGCTGGTGCAGGAACAGCGGCTTGCCCAAATCCGCGGCGATGGCGAGCTGCCGCTCGAACACGCGCAGCTGCACGTCGCGCGGCGAGTAGTTACGGTGGTAGTCCAGCCCGGCCTCGCCGACCGCGCGCACCTGCGGCAGCTGCGCCAGCTCGCGCAGACGCGTGTCGGTGGCCTCGTCGTAGTCGACCGCATGGTGCGGATGCACGCCTGCGGTCGCCCACAGCACGCCCGGATGTTCGTGCGCCAGCGCGAGCGCCTGTTCGCTGCCCTCGCGCGAAGCGCCGGTCACCATCATCCGCGTGACGCCCTGCGTTGCCGCGCGTGCGAGCACCTCCGCGAAGTCGTGGCGGAACGATTCGTGGGTGAGATTGGCGCCGATGTCGACCAGTTGCATGGCTTGCCCGCAAAGCGATCATTGTTGCAAAGCGCGGCGGATTGGCAAGGACGCACCGCCGCGCCCGCTGTCACGCCGAAGTGACGGACGACTGCCTAGCGTGCGAGGCGACGGTGGCAGGGAAGCGGTGGGCGTTGGTGATGCAGTCTCGCGACAGCCGGCAGGACGCCTTCACGGCAACCATCGTCAACGGAAGCGGGGACTCAGGCACCCGTGCAGTAAAGCTCGCCGTGCAAGGCGGCGGGCACTCAAGATCGGGGAATCACTTCATGGCAAATCGTATGCGGATCGGGGCGCTGCTCGGCGCCTCTCTGGCCTTGGCCGTCTCCATGGCGGCGCAGGCCGCCACGACCACCAGCGGACTCGGCGCCACCCACTACAACATCAGCTCGTTGAAGGCCAACGGGCGTTACGACCGCTTCATCGTCACCTGGCGCCCCGGCAGCGCCGAACGCGCCAACCCGACGCTTATGCAACAGAGCATGGGCGTGGCGCTGGATCGCGCCGGCCTGATGCGCGCCACGCTCGGACCGCAGGGCCGGATGCAAGCACCCGTGCAGGCGGCCTACGGGCGACGGCTGGCGATCGGCGCCGACCTGCTGCGCACCTCGCGCAAGCTCGACCGCGACGAAGCCGCCGCGCTGATGGCGCAGATCGCCAGCAATCCGGCGGTGCTGCACGTGGCGCCGGACGTGCTGCGCCATCCAGTGGCCGACATCGCCGCGCCCGCCACGCTGCGGCCGAGTACGTTGCAGCCGAGCGATCCGCAATACCGCGACTACCAGTGGGACCTGAAGGCGCCCAGCGGCCTCGCCACCGCCTTCGGTGACCGCAACTTCGGCGGCTCGCGGGTCAACGCCGCATGGAGCCTGGCCAACGGCGCCAACGGCCACGGCATCGTGATCGCGGTGCTGGACACCGGCATCACCAGCCACGTGGACGTGAACACCCAACTCGCCGATGCCGGCTACGACTTCATCACCGACCACCTGCTGTCCGGCCGCAAGCGGGACGGCCGCAAGCCGGGCGGCTGGGATCCCGGCGACTGGACCACCAGCGAACCGTGGGAATCGATGTGCACGGACGAGTTCTATCCGCCGCAGCCGAGTTCCTGGCACGGCACCCACGTGGCCAGCACGGTCGGGGCCGAGCGCACCAACAACGGCGTCGGCCTGGCCGGCATCGCCTACCGCGCGCGCGTGCTGCCGATCCGCGTGCTCGGCCACTGCGGCGGCTTCGACAGCGACATCAGCGACGCGATCATCTGGGCCGCCGGCGGCCACGTGACCGGTGTGCCGGACAACACCCATCCGGCCAGGGTGATCAACCTGAGCCTCGGCGGCTACGGCCATTGCACGGCGGACGACCCGATGGGCCAGGCGATCGCGCTGGCCAACCGGCGCGGTGCCACCGTGGTGGTGGCGGCCGGCAACGACGGCGACAACGTGACCAACTACTCGCCGGCCAGTTGCCCCGGTACGGTCACCGTGGCCGCCACCGGCATCACCAGCCGGCGCGCGTACTACTCCAACTACGGCCGCGGGATCGACCTGGCCGCGCCTGGCGGCGGCATCTACGCCGGCGACAAGGACAGCGGCAAGCAGGTCTCCGATGGCTTCGTCTGGCAGGCGCTCAACAGCGGCACCACCAAACCGGTGGCCGACGATTCCAGCTACGCCGGCTACGCAGGCACCTCGCAGGCGACGCCGCACGTCAGCGGTACTGTCGCGCTGATGCAGGCCGCACGCCTGGCCCGTGGCCTCAAGCCGCTGTCGCCCACGCAGGTGCTGGACATCCTCAAGCGCACCGCGGCCACGCCCAAGGTGGCGCCCGACCGCTTGATCGGTGCCGGCATCCTGGACAGCTACGCCGCGGTGAGCATGGCCATCGGCCAAGCCACGTCGGGCAGCCAGGCGATCGTGCTGAGCAACGGCATCGCGCGCACCGGCCAGGCGGGCGCCAAGGGCAGCCAGGTGGTGTATCGCATCGACGTGCCCGCCGGCGCCGGCAGGCTGCGTCTACGCACGACCGGCGGCAGCGGCGACGTCACCCTGTACGTCAAGCAGGGCATGCCGGCCACGCTGCAGGACTATCACTGCCGTTCGGCCCATCCCGGCACCGACGAGTCGGTGGTGCTGAACCGCCCGGCCGCCGGCAGCTGGTACGTCACCGTGGTGGGGAGGACGGCCTACCGCGGCGTCAGCGTGCTGGGTAGCTACACCGTCATGCGCTGAGCACGCCCGGGCCGGCGGCGTCACGCCGCCGGCCTGCGCATGACGGAAAAGCGACGGTCCCGCGTCGTTCGAGCGGCTGCCCTAACAGAACGGCGGGCCGGCTGCCTTTGGAAAATTTCGCAATTGACGCTCCTGTCAACCCTGCATAACGTGATGAAGTTGTCGTTTCCAAGGAATGGCAGCGCCACTCAAGGCCCAGCGGCAGCGTCCCGGGGCCATCGTCTGCAGGGGGAAAACCATGTTTCACAAGAAGCTCGCCGGCGCGATGTTCGCCGCGCTCGGCTGCGCCTCGGTGTCGCTGTGCGAAGCCACGCCGGTCCACGTCCACACCGGTCGCCTCGGCCATCTCGCCCCGGCCACGCTGGCTGCCCGGCTGGGCCTGGGCAAGGGCAGCACCTTCGCCGCCGGCACCCATGTGCGCACCATGCGCGGCACGATCAAGACGCGCGAACGGCAGACCTTCCAAGGCGTGCCGGTCTACGGCCGCAGCCTAGCCGTCGAGCGCGACCGCGCCGGCAACGTGGTGAGCGCCCAGGGCGTCGCCGAAGGCAGCCTGGTCACCACGCTGCCGTCGGTGCGTCCGCACCTCACCGGCGCTCAGGCGCAGAAGGCGCTGCAGGCGAAGCTGGGCCAGCAGCGCGAGTCGGCCAGCCACGTGCAGAGCGAGCTGTTCGTCTATCCGCAGGCCAAGGGTAAGGCGCGGCTGGTCTATCGCACCTCCTACCTGGTCAACGTGCGCGGCCGGATGTCGCGTCCGACCGCGATCGTCGACGCCAATACCGGGCAGGTGATCCGCCATTGGGACGGCCTGACCAGCGGCCGCCGTCCGCCTGGCGGCACGCCCGTGGCGATCCAGGCCAACGGCCCCGGCGGCAACGGTGCCACCGGCCTGTACTGGTATGACGGCTCCGGCCCTGGCCAGGAACTGCTCGATGCCACCCGCATCGGCAGCGCCTGCTACCTGCAGGACGACAAGGTGGCGACCTACAACCTGGCCGGTGGCCAGCGCATCGCACTGTGGTCGTTCGGCTGCGCGGGCACCGATCCGGCCGGCTGGACCAGCATGGGCGACGCTACCAACGGCGCCTACTCGCCGATCAACGACGCCCACCACTTCGGCGGCGTGGTGTACGACATGTACTCCAGCTGGTTCGGCGAACCACCACTGCGCAATGGCGACGGCAGCCCGATGCAGCTGCACATGTGGGTGCACTACGGCACCAACTACGAAAACGCGTTCTGGGACGGTGCCGAGATGGTGTTCGGCGACGGCGACCAGTACTTCTATCCCTTCGTGGTGCTGGACGTGACCGGCCACGAGATCAGCCACGGCTTCACCGAGCAGCATGCGGGCCTGGAATACACCGGCCAGTCCGGCGGCATGAACGAGGCGTTCTCCGACATGGCCGGCGAGGCAGTGAAGTACTACGACCGCGGCAGCAACGATTTCCTGGTCGGTGCCGAGATGGTCAAGCCGGCGCTCGGCGCGCCGTACCTGCGCGACATGTGCACCCCGAGCAACGACGGCGGTTCGATCGACAACGCCAGCCAGTACAACGACCGCCTGGACGTGCACTACACCAGCGGCGTCTACAACCGCGCGTTCTGCACGTTGGCCAAGACCGCCGGCTGGAACACGCGCATGGCGTTCGAGGTGTTCCATGACGCCAACGCGCTGTACTGGGCGCCCGACGAGACCTTCGATGGCGGCGCCTGCGGGGTAGAGCAGGCGGCGGATGATCGCGGCTACAACGTCGTCGACGTCGCCAACGCCTTCGGTGTGGTCGGCGTGGCCTGCAACAGCACGTCGCGCTGAGCTTCTGCGGTCGCGCGACCTCGCGCGACCGCTTCCCTTTTTCTTCCCGCGCGCCGGCCCGGTGGGCTGCGCGTCGCGTCGCTTCGCCTTCGAGGAGAAACCGATGAACCTTCCTTCCCGCCGCCGTGCCCGCCGCCTGGCGCTGGCCGGCGCATTGACGCTGGCGTTGGCGCCGGCCGCCTACGCCGGCGATACCTGCACGATGGGTAGCGGCCTGGCGCCGGTGGCCAGTGGCACCAATGCCTTCGCCTGTGGCAGCGCCGCCACCGCCACCGACGACTCGGCCACCGCGGTCGGCAGTACCTACGTCGATCCGGTCGACGGCACCGGCTACGACACCGAGGCCTCCGCCTTTGGCGCCACCGCGCTGGGCGCGGGTGCCGGCGCCGACGGCGTGGACAGCACCGCGGTCGGCTCGCTGTCCTACGCCACCGGGCAGGGTTCCTTCGCCGGCGGTACCAATGCCGGCGCCGACGGCTACAACAGCGTGGCACTGGGCGCCAATGCGCAGTCGTCCGATCGTGGAAGCATCGCCATCGGCGGCGGCGACCCGGATCCGGACAATGGTTTCTACGCCACCCTGGCCGAAGGCGAGGGTTCGATCGCGCTGGGTTCGCTGGCGGTATCCAGCGGCCGGGGCGCGCTGGCCTCGGGCTACCAGAGCGTGGCGCTGGGCGACAACGCCACCGCGCAGGGCAACGGTGCCTGGGCCCAGGGTGCCGGTGCGTCGGCGATCGGCGCGGCGGCTTTCGCCGGCAACGATGGAGCCACGGCGCTTGGCCTCAATGCGGCCTCCACCGGCACCAACAGCACGGCGCTGGGCACCGACGCCAACGCCAGCGGCGCCTACGCCATCGGCATCGGTTCGCAGGAAGGCTCCGACGCACCGGGCGGCGCGCTGGGCGAGCAGTCGACGTCGGTCGGTTTCAACAGCGGTGCGCTCGACGCCGGCGCGGTGGCGCTGGGTGGCTACAGCGTGGCGCAGGGCTTCCTGTCCACCGCGCTCGGCTACGGCTCGCTGAGCGCGGGCGACTACTCCCTCGCGGGCGGCTTCGGCGCCGAGAGCGACGGCCCGTCGAGCGTGGCGCTGGGCGGCGCCAGCTATGCCGCCGGTCCCAACGACACCGCGGTCGGCGGCAACGCGCTGGTGCTGGCTGACGGCAGCACCGCGCTGGGCGCCAACGCGGCGATCGGCCCGGACGCGACGAACGCGGTGGCGGTCGGCGAAAGCGCCACGGTGATCGCGCCTTCCGGCACCGCGCTCGGCCAGGGCGCGGTGGTCACCGCCGACGGCGCGGTGGCGCTGGGCCAGGGGTCGGTGGCCGACAGCGCCGATACGGTGTCGGTCGGCAACGCCACCCGGCAGCGCCGGATCACCAACGTGGCGCCCGGCACCGCGCCCACCGACGCTGCCAATACCGGGCAGGTCGACCAGGCGCTGGCCACCGCGCGGGCCTACACCGACCAGCGCGTGGCCACCATGGGCACCGACGTCGCCAGCCTGCGGCACGACATGGACGACCGCTTCCGCACCGTCAACAACCGTGTGGATGCGGTTGGCGCCATGGGTGCGGCGATGGCGCAGATGGCGTTCAGCACCCAGGGCATCAACAGCCCCAACCGGTTGGGCGTCGGCGTCGGCGGTTACCACAACCAGGCGGCGCTGGCGGTGGGCTATTCCCGCCAGCTGTCCTCGCACGCCAGCCTGACCTTCGGCGCGGCGGTCAGCGGCAGCGAGACATCCGGTGGCGTGGGCCTGGGCGTAGGCTGGTAAGCGCCACGGCAAAGCCGGGACAGCCGTCGCCCGCGGCGGGTGCCGGCCGTTTCACGTCGCGCTGAACTTGCCGGCGTGATGTTAGTCCGAAGTTCCACGGCATCCCCGCCGCGCGCTCGCGCCCGGGCCGGGGGATGTGCTACCAATGGTTTTTCTCGTCGACGCAGGGGGTGTTGGCGGGTTGACGTGACTGGCGGGAGACACTGCATGTCGGCAGTTCCAACGCCGGCGGCCACCTGGGCGCTCTCCGTGGACGACCGTGAAGCGGCGGTCTGCGCACTCCTGGTGTCGCGCGGCAACCTCAAGGACAGCGACCTCCATCGTGCGCGACGGCTGCACGAGGAGGCGCCCGAAGGCACCCTGACCGCGCTGCTGGCGCGGCTCGGGCTGGTGTCCGAGCGCGACCTGGCCGACGCCTGGTCCGAGCTGCTCGGCGTGCCGTTGCTGGCCGCGCGCGACGCGCCGGAAATGCCGCCGGCCGAGCCCGAACTCTCGCTGCGCTTCCTCAAGCAGCAGCACGTGGTGCTGCTGCGCGAAGGCGAGGACGACCTGGCGCTGGTGGTGGCCGACCCGGCCGATCCCTACCCGCTGCAGGCGGTGGAACTGGCCGCCGGCCGGCCGGTGGCGCTGCGCATCGGCCTGCGCTCGGAGATCGACGACCTGATCGAGCGCTACCACGGCACCGGCCGTTCGGCGATGGGCACGATCGTCGAAAATCTCGGTGGGGAATCCAGCGAGGAGGACGACGTCGAGCACCTGCGCGACCTCGCCTCCGAGGCGCCGGTGATCCGCCTGGTGAATCTCATCCTGCAGCGCGCGGTCGAGCAGCGCGCCTCCGACGTGCACATCGAGCCATTCGAGAACCGCCTGAAGGTGCGCTACCGCATCGACGGCGTGCTGCACGAGGTCGAGGCGCCGCCGTCCTCGTCCACCGCGGCGGTGATCAGTCGCGTCAAGATCATGGCCAAGCTCAACATCGCCGAACGCCGGCTGCCGCAGGACGGGCGCATCCAGTTGCGCGTGCAGGGCAAGGAGCTGGACCTGCGCGTGTCGACCGTGCCGACCGCCTACGGCGAGTCGGTGGTGATGCGTATCCTCGATCGCGAGTCGGTGGTATTCGATTTCGCCTCGCTGGGCTTCACGCCCGCGTTCGAGAAGCGCTTCGTCGACGTGCTGGAGCGCCCCAACGGCATCCTGCTGGTGACCGGCCCGACCGGTTCGGGCAAGACCACCACGCTGTACACCGCGCTCTCGCGGATCAACACGCCGGACGTGAAGATCATCACCGTCGAGGACCCGGTCGAGTACCAGCTCGAGGGCATCAACCAGATCCAGGTCAAGCCGCAGATCGGGCTGGATTTCGCCAACGCGCTGCGCTCGATCATGCGCCAGGATCCGGACGTGATCATGATCGGCGAGATGCGCGACCTGGAAACCTGCCGCATTGCGATCCAGTCCGCGCTGACCGGTCACCTGGTGCTGTCCACGCTGCATACCAACTCGGCCGCCGGCGGTGTCACCCGGCTGCTCGACATGGGTGTGGAGGATTACCTGCTCGGTTCGACCGTCAACGCGATCCTGGCGCAGCGGCTGGTGCGCCGGCTCGATCCGGAAACGGCGATTCCCTACGAGGCCTCGCCCGAGGTGATCGCCGAATTCGAGCTGGAGAAATACACCGACGCGCGCCCGATCCGGCTGTGGAAACCGGGCAGCAGCGCCGCCAATCCCACCGGATACCGCGGCCGCCGCGCCATCGTCGAGTTCCTGGTGATGAGCGAGCCGCTGCGCCGGCTGGTGATGCAGCGCGCCGACGCCAGCGAGATCGAGCGGGTGGCCCGCGCCGAGGGCATGCGCACCATGTACGAGGACGGCATCGCCAAGGCGGTGGCCGGCGTCACCACCCTCGAGGAGGTGCTGCGTGTCACGCAGGAGGGCTGATGCCGCGCGGGCCGGTGCCCTTGCTCCCTCTCCCCTTTGGGGAGAGGGTCGGGGTGAGGGGCCGGGGCTCGCCCGGAACTCTCATGGAGCGGCGGCTCTTATGCTGAAAAGCAGGAGCACGCCCAGCTCCGCCCTTCTCTTCCCGCAAGCCATGGCCCCTCACCCCAACCCTCTCCCCGGAGGGGAGAGGGAGCTAGATTTGCCGAGGGGCTGACATGGCCCAGTTCCGCTACCGCGCCATCAGCGCCGCCGGCGAGATGCTGCAGGGCCAGATCGAGGCCCCCAGCCTGGAGGAGGCGATCGGCCGCCTGCAGGACCAGGGCCACACGCCGCTGGAGGCGCGCCCGGCCGACGCGCTAGGTGAAGGCTCGGCGTTCGCCGCGTTGTTCAAGCGCGGCCCCTTCACCGGCGACCAGTTGGCGCAGTTCACCCATCAACTGGCGACCCTGCTCGGCGCGGGCCAGCCGCTGGACCGCGCGCTGGGCATCCTGATGGAGCTGCCCGAGGCCGAGCGCGCCAGGCGCCTGGTCGAGCGCGTGCGCGACCGCGTGCGCGGCGGCACCACGCTGTCGCAGGCGCTGGACGAGGAGCACGGCGTGTTCCCGCGGCTGTACATCTCGCTGGTGCGCGCCGGCGAGGCGGGCGGTTCGCTGGAAGACACCTTGCGGCGCCTGGCCGATTACCTCGAGCGCGCCCAGCTGCTGCGCGGCAGCATCATTAATGCGCTGATCTATCCGGCGTTCCTGCTGGTCGGCGTGCTCGGCTCGCTGGTATTGCTGCTGGCTTACGTGGTGCCGCAGTTTGTGCCGATCTTCCAGGACATGCAGGTGCCGATCCCGTGGATCACGCGGGTCGTGCTGTTCATCGGCCAGGTGCTGCAGGGCTGGTGGTGGCTGCTGCTGATCGTGCTGATCGCGGGCATCGCGGCTTGGCGCGCGCGCCTGCGCGACCCGGTGCAGCGCATGGCCTGGCACGCGAAGCTGTTGACCCTGCGCGTGATCGGGCCGTTACTGCTGAAGGTGGAGACCGCACGCATCGCCCGCACGCTGGGCACGCTCCTTAAGAACGGCGTGCCGCTGCTGGCCGCGTTGGGCATCGCACGGCAGGTCACCGGCAACACCGCGCTGGACGACGCGCTCGCCCAGGCTGCCGAGCAGGTCAAGGGAGGCGGCGGTTTGAGCGCAGCGCTGGCGCGTTCACAACGCTTCCCGCGGCTGTCCCTGCAAATGGTGCAGGTGGGCGAGGAGGCCGGGCAGCTGGACAGCATGCTGCTGAAGGTCGCCGACACCTTCGACGTCGAATCCAAGCGCGCGATCGACCGCCTGCTGGCCGCGCTGGTGCCGGCGCTGACGATCGTGATGACGGTGCTGGTGGCGATCATCATGGCGGCGATCCTGCTGCCGCTGCTGAGCCTCACGGCGAACATTCAATAGATGTGGAGAGTGCAATGAGTTCGACATACCCACGCAACCGCCCGATGCGCCCCCGCCGCGCGCGCGGCTTCACCCTGCTGGAAATGCTCGCGGTGATCGTGCTGATCGGCATCATCGGCGCGATCGTCGTGCGCCAGGTCGGCGGCAGCGTGGACAAGGGCAAGTACGGCGCGGGCAAGGCGCAGCTCATGACGCTGGGCCAGAAGATCGAGAACTACTCGCTGGACAACGGTTCGCCGCCGGCCAGCCTCGATGCGCTGGTCAAGAAGCCGCCGAACGCTCCGAACTGGCAGGGCCCGTACGCCAAGCCGTCCGACCTGGTCGATCCGTTCGGCCACGCCTTCGGCTACAAGGCGCCGGGCGAGCACGGCAGCTACGACCTGGTGTTCTACGGCCAGGACGGCCAGCCCGGCGGCGACGGCTACAGCAAGGATCTCGGGAACTGGCAATGAAAGCAGGGAACGGGGAATGGGGAACGGGGAACGACGGGCGCAACGCGCCCCGTGCCTTCGCGCACGTTCGGGGCACGCTGTCCGATGCTTGCGCCGGTCCGACCCGTTCCCCGTTCCCCGTTCCCCGTTCCCTGTGTGCGCAGCGCACCAGAGGCTTCACCCTGCTCGAAATGCTCGCGGTGATCCTGCTGATCGGCATCGCCGCGGCCGCGGTGGCGGTATCGGTCAGCCAGGGACTGGCCAGCGCGCGCGTGCGCGCGGCCAGCGTGGAACTGGCGGCTGCGCTGCGCGCCACCCGCGCGCAGGCGATCGTCAAGGGCAAGGAGCAGACCTTCGCGCTGGACATCAGGTCGGCCAGCTACCAGGCCGCCGGCGGCAAGCAGGTGGCATTGCCCAAGGGCATGCGCCTGTCCATCACGAGCGCGCGCGAAGACCAGAAGGACGACCACACCGGCCGCATCCGCTTCTTCCCCGACGGCAGCTCCACCGGCGGCCACATCGTGCTGCAGCGCGGAGAGCGCCGCTGGCAGGTCAACGTGGCCTGGCTGACCGGCGCGGTGAGCGTGGTGACGTCGTGAGAGCGGGACACGGGGAAGGGGGAATCAGGAACCTGGGACGCAACGCGCCCCCGGCTTTCCCGCATGCCCGGAACATGCAGCCCGATGCTTGCGCGAACACAGCCCGTTCCCCGTTCCCCGTTCCCGGTTCCCGGCGCACAACGCGCGCCCGCGGCTTCACCCTGCTCGAAGTGATCGCCGCGGTGCTGCTGCTGGCGATCACCTTCGCATCGCTGATGCGCGTGGCGGGAAGTTCGCTCAACCTCACGGCGCGCTCGGCCGAACGCACCCAGGCGGCCATGTGGGCACGCAGCCTGCTCGATAGTGCCTTCGTGCTGGAGCCGATCCGCACCGGCCGCAGCAGCGGTCGCTTCGACGAGCGCTACCGCTGGCAACTGAACGTGCAGCCGTTCCAGCCGCCGGCCACTGCGCCGGCAGCCGGTCCACAGCCGCGCGTGCCCGCCACGCCGCTGAAGCTCTACCGGCTCGACCTGGAGGTGATGTGGAAGAGCGCGGGCCATGACTACAACGCGCGGTTCAGCACGTTGCGCGTGGGTGGACCGCAGCCGCAAGGGGCGGGGACATGAGTACGGAAAACGGAAAACGGGAAACCGGGAACGCGTGGGTTGCAGAGACCCGGGAATTTTTGCCCGGCCAAGGCACGAAGCCTGGTTCGCAGGGTGAATCGGCCCGTTCCCCGTTCCGCGTTCCCCATTCCCGGTGCGCCTCGCGCGCCGGCGGCTTCACCCTGCTCGAGGTGCTCGCCGCACTGGCCCTGCTGGCACTGCTGCTGGTCGGCGTGTATTCGGGCATCCGCACCGCCTCGCACAGCGTGCGCGCCGGCACTGCCGCGGTGGAGCGGCTCGACGCGGTGCGTTCGGCGCAGCAGTTCCTGCGCAGCGAGCTGGCCCAGGCGATGACGGCGCAACTGGCCAAGAACCCGGACAACGACGAGCCGATCTTCTTCAAGGGCGACGCGCGTTCGATGAGCTTCGTCGCCCCCTTGCCCGGTTACCTGGGCAAGCTCGGCCCGCAGGCGCAGATGCTCGAACTGGTGGACAACGGCAAGGGTGGGCAGCGGCTGCAGGTGCGCTTCGCGCTGCTGCCGCCCAGCGGCGAGCCGTTGCCGGCGGGACCGCCGCAGGTGCTGCTGGAGGACGTGCGCGAAGGCCGCTTCCAGTATCGCGGGCTGGATGCGCGGGGCCGCGTCGGGCCGTGGCGCGCCGACTGGCCCGGCGGCGACCACCTGCCGCAGCTGGTGCGCATCGACCTGAAGCTGCCCGATGCCGGCTACTGGCCGCAGCTCACCGTACCGCTGCGCGTCGACGCCTCGGCCAACCAGCGCCAGTTCGCCATGCTCGACGGCGCCGACGCGCCGCGCTTCGCCTGGAGCCGGCCGTGAGCGCGCCCCGCCATGCGCAACGTGGCGTCGCGCTGCTGCTGGTGCTGTGGGCCTGCACGCTGCTGGCGATCATGCTCGGTGGCTACGCGATGACCGCGCGCACCGAGGGTCTGCAGGCGCGCTACCAGTTCGCCCAGACGCAGGCGCACTACGCCGCCGAGGCGGGCCTGTCGCGGGCGATCTACGGCCTGCAGGACACGCGGCTGGCCGAACGCTGGCTCGCCGACGGGCGGCCGTACACGTTCCGCTTCGACGGCTTCACGGTCCGGGTCAGCGCGGTCGACGAGGGCGGCAAGGTGGACCTCAACAGCGCCTCGCCGCTGGTGCTGCAGGGCCTGTTCCGTGCAGCCGGCCTGCGCCCGGATGCGGCGCAGAAGATGGCGGCCGCGGTGGTCGACTGGCGCGGGTTCGACGTGAGCCGCCAGGTCGGCCTCGACGTCTACGCGGCGAACGGCTACAAGCCGCGCCATGCGCCGTTCCTCAGCATCGAGGAACTGCAGCAGGTGGCGGGGATGACGCCTGCGCTGTACCGGGAGATCGCCGGGGCCATCACCATCTGGTCCGGCCGCGAAAGCCCCGATCCGAACACCGCCCAGCCGCTGGCGCTCGCGGCGATTCCCGGCATGACGCCGGAGCGGGCCGCCCAGGTGCTGGCGGCGCGCAAGAACACGCGGCCCGGCGTGGCGGGCCTGTTCGCCGGCAATGGAGTGACGCATAGTATCCGGGCGGAGGCCACGATGGCCGACGGCATGCGCGCCGTGCTGCTTACCACCGTACGCCTGCAGGGCGTTCGTCCGGGCGCGCAGCCCTACGCGGTGTTGCACTGGCGGGAGGGTGACCGCGAATGACCAACGCAACGCAATCGCTGCGGCCGCAGCTGGACCGCGTGCGCCGCGCCTGGCGCGCCTCGCCGCTGCCGCGCTTCCTTGCCTGGTGGGGCGGCGAGCTGGGCGCGCTGTTGCCGGCCTCGTGGGGCCGGCTGTTCGGCGGCGGCGCGCAGTGGTATCTGCTGCAGCGGGTCGAGGAGCGCTGGGAGCTGCGCCGGGCGGGCGACACCGAGGTCCGCGCGCAATGGCCGCGCGGCACCGAGGCGGCGATCGAGCAGGCTGCGTTGGCTGCGGCGATCCGCGAGGTCGACCGCGAGGACCTGCGCCTGGCCCTGCTGCTGCCGGCCGCGGCGGTGCTGCGCCGGCGCCTGCTGCTGCCGCGCGCGGCGGCAGACAACCTGCAGCAGGTCGGTGCCTTCGAGATGGACCGGCAGACGCCCTTCCGCGTCGAGCAGGTGTACTACGCGGTGATCGAACTGGACGCGCCGGCGCCGACCGGCCGCTTCTTCGCCGAACTGGTGGCGGTGCCGCGCGACACGCTCGATCCCTTGCTGACCGAGCTGGAAAACGCCGGCATCCACGTCGATGCGGCGGACGTGGCCGAAAGCACCGGCCGGCTGGGCGTGAACCTGCTGCCGCCTGCGCGGGTGCCGCACCGCACGCATCCGCGCCAGCGGCTCAACCTGGCGCTGGCCGGCGCGGCGGTACTGCTGCTGGTGCTGGCGCTGGCGCAATGGCTCAACAACCGCGAGCAGGCGCTGGCGGCGATGCAGGCCCAGGTGCAGGACATGCAGGCCGAAGCGCAGCAGGTCGCGGCCCTGCGCCAGGAGCTGCAGGACAACGCCGGCGCGGCGAGCTTCCTGGTCCGGCGCAAGCAGAACCGCGTGACCATGCTCGACCTGCTGCTCGACCTCACCCGCCGCCTGCCGCAGAGCGCCTGGCTGGAGCGCCTCAGCGTCGACCCGAGCGGACAGGTCGGCTTCCAGGGCCAGGCGCCGCAGGCCGCCGCGTTGATCGACGCGCTGAAGGATTCGAAGATCGTGCGCGACCCGAATTTCCAGGGCAGCATCCAGCCCGATCCGGCCACCGGCAAGGAGCGTTTCTACATGGTCGCGCAACTGCGCCAGAGCGGCGGCAGCGCGCAGGCGGCGCCGGCCAGTTCCAGCGCGGAGGATGAGCAGCCATGAGGCAGCTCGTGCTCAAGCCGCGCGACAGCCGCATCGCCGCCATCCTGTTGCTGGTGCTGGCGCTGGTGCTGGTCTACTTCCTGCTGATCCATTGGTGGTTCGTGGCGCCGCTGCGTGCGGTGCATGCGCAGATGGCCGACCTGCGCGACACGCAGAGCCGCTACGCCGCGGCGATCGCCGAGAAGCCGGCGCTGCAGAAGCGCATCGCCGAGCTGGGCGCCGGCCAGGCCGCCAGCGCCGCGTTCCTGCCCGAAGCCGATCCCAATGCCGCCTCCGCCGGGCTGATGCAGCGCGTGGTCGATGCGGTCGGCGCACAAACCGCCGGCGGCAGTTGCGCGGTCACCCAGAAGATGCCCTTGCCCAATCCGCCGGACGACGACAACAGCCCCTATCGCAAGGCCGCGGTGAGCATCAGCCTGCGTTGCGACATGGAGCCGCTGGTGGCGGTGCTCAACGCATTGGAGCAGGGCACGCCCTACCTGTTCGTCGACGACCTGAGCATCTACCGCAACCCGGTCGCCGCGCAGCAGGGCAACCAGCCGGTGCTGGAAGTGCAGTTCACGCTGTCCGGCTACGTGCGACCGGCGCGCGGGCCCGGCGGCGCCGCGCCGGCACCGGCCGCAAGCGCCGAGAGTGCCGACACGGGGGACGCGCCATGAACGCGGCCGCACAACGCCGGCTTACCGCGCCGCTCGCCGCGGCAGTACTGCTGCTGGGCCTGTTGTTCCTGCTGTTCCTGGCGGGCATCGGCCGCGGCGTGCACTGGGCGGCGCCACGCGCGCCAGCGCCGCTGCCGGCACAACATGCCGCCACGCTGCCGCCGCCGGTGCCGCTGGAGCGCTACGCGGCGGTCTGGCAGCAGCCGCTGTTCAACCCCGACCGCAAGCCGGTGGCGCATGCCGCCAGTGGCGGTGGCGGTCAACTGGGCGACATGCAGCTGACCGGCATCATCCTCACGCCCACGCTGCGCATGGCGCTGCTGCACAACAAGCGCCAGGGCAACACCGGGCAGGAACTGCGCGTGCGCGAAGGCACCCGGCTGCCCGACGGCAGCTGGACGCTGGTGGAGGTGAAGCCACGTTCGGCGGTGTTCGACTCTTCCAGCGGCCGCGTCGAACTGCAGTTGCCGGCCGGTGCGCCGATCGACCAGGTGCGCGGGCCCGGCCCGGGCCCTGGTGGTGTCCCCGCGGAAGACTCGTCGGTGCCCGAACTGCCGGAAAGCGTGATCAACCGCTCGCATCGTTTGCAGCCGCCCGGCGACGACGACCAGCAGGACGGCAATCCCCAGGACCAGCCCGGTCCCGGCCCGGGGCCGGGCACGCCCGAAAGCAGCGGCGGCGCGGACGAGCAGGACAATCCACCGCCGACCGGTGGCGCCGCGCTCTCGGCCTTGCGCGGCGGTCCGGCACGCATGGACATGACCAACGAAGAGCGCCAGGCCGAACGCCTGCGACAGCTCAGGGCGGCCATCGAGAAACGCCGCGCCGAACAGGCTGCCGCGAAGGCAAACGAAGGAGATCGCTGAACCATGTTCCCCAATGCCCTGCACCGTCTGTCCCGGATCGGCGCGATAGCGCTGACGGTCTGGCTTGTCGGCTGCTCCAGCATGCCGCAGCCGCGCGATGACTACGCATTGCAGCGCGAGGCCATGGCCGGCACCGAGAAGCCCGCGCCGGCCCCGTTGCCGCTCAACAACAACGTCGGCCCGGAAAGCCAGACCAGCCCGCAGCCGCAGGTCACCAGCGGCACGGGCGAGTTCATCCACCCGCAGCCGCTGGCCCGGCCGCGGCCGCCGGCTCGTGGCGAGGGTGCGGTCACCTTCAACTTCGAGAACCAGCCGGTGCAGGCGGTGGTCAAGGCGATCCTCGGCGACTTCCTTAAGAAGAACTACACCATCGTGCCCGGCGTGCAGGGCAACATCTCCTTCTCCACTTCCGAGCCGATCGACGCCAGCCAGGCGCTGCCGGTGCTGGAGACGCTGCTGTCCTGGACCGGCAACGCGCTGGTCCAGCGCGAGGGCAGCTACGTGGTGCTGCCGGCGAAGAACGCGGTGGCCGGCAGCGTCATGCCTAGCCTCGGCGCGGTCGCGCCGCAGGGCGGCCTGCAGGCACGGCTGTTCCCGCTGCACTACATCTCCGCGGCGCAGATGCAGAAGCTGATCAAGCCGTTCGCGCGGCCCGACTCGATCCTGCTGGTCGACCCGGCACGCAACCTGCTGGTGCTGGCCGGCACGCCGCAGGAACTGGACAACTACGCGCGCACCGTGCGCACCTTCGACGTGGATTGGCTCAAGGGCATGTCGGTAGGCGTGTTCAGCCTGCAACGGGCCAGCGTGACCGAGCTGATGCCCAAGCTGGACGCCATCTTCGGCAAGCAGGGCGACAGCCCGCTGGCGGGCATGCTGCGCTTCATCCCGATCGAGCGCACCAACGCGCTGGTGGTGATCAGTACGCAGCCCGACTACCTGGATGAAGTGGGCGACTGGATCGCACGCATCGACCGCGGCGGCGGCAACGAGCCGCAGCTCTACGTCTATGACGTGCGCAACATCAAGGCCTCCGACCTGGCCCGCTACCTGGCGCAGATCTACACCAACGCCTCGCCGAGCGGCAGCAGCGGCGGCGAGGTGGGTCCGGGCCTCAATTCCGGCACGCTGGGCAACGCCGACAACGCCAACGGCACCTCGATGGGCAGCACGGCCGGCAGCTTCGGTAACAGCGGCGGTCTTGCCGGCGGCCAGGGCGCCTTCAAGGGCGGCAACGACAACAGCACCGGCATGGACAACGGCGGCCAGTTCGGCAACAACGGCAGCAGTTTCGGCAACGGCGGCTTGAACAACGGGACGGGGACCGGCGGCGGCTTCGGCAACAGCGGCGGCCTGGCCAACGCCACCAGTGCCGCCAACGACCAGCAGTACAGCTCCTCCGACGGCTCGATTAAGATTTCCTCGGTGGATGCCAACAACCAGTTGCTGGTGCGCGCGCGGCCCTCGCAGTGGGCCGAGATCGAAGGCGCGATCAAGCGCCTGGACACGGTGCCGCTGCAGGTGCAGATCGAGACGCGCATCCTGGAGGTGCAGCTCACCGGGCAGTTCCAGTTTGGCGTGCAGTGGTACCTGGAAGGCCTGGTCGGCGGCACGCCCAACAGCGGCGGCGGGATCACCCCCGGCCAGCCGGGCAACCAGCAGCAGTGGGCGCTGGGCAAGGGCGGCATGACCTACAACCCCACCGGCGATTCGTTCTTCTACTCGTTCCTCAACAACAACCTGCAGGTCGCACTGCACGCGCAGGAGACCAAGGGCAACGTCAAGACGCTCTCGGCGCCGTCGCTGGTGGTGATGAACAACCAGGTGGCGCACATCCAGGCCGGTGATCAGATCCCGGTCAACCAGACCTTCTTCACCACCGGCCTGGGAACCACCACGAGCAACGATCCGACCACCATCGGCCAGGTGCAGTACATCAGCACCGGCGTGATCATGGACGTCCAGCCGCGGATCAATCCGGGCGGCCTGGTCTACCTCAACATCAAGCAGCAGGTGAGCGTGCCGGGCGACAAGGATTCCAACGGCAACTACACCATCCAGCAGCGCGAGATCGCCACCCAGGTCGGCGTGCAGAGCGGCCAGACGGTGCTGCTTGGCGGCCTGATCCGGCAGGACGAGGGCAGTACCGACACCGGCATCCCCGGCTTGAACCGCATCCCGCTGATCGGGCGCCTGTTCGGCAGCACCGACCGCCATCGCAACCGTTCCGAGCTGATCGTGCTGATCACTCCTCGCGTGATCGGTTCCAGTGACGACGCCAAGCGCATCACCGACGAGTACCAGGCCAAGTTCGAATCGCTCGCGCCGCTGCGCGCCGAGCGTGCCAAGGAAGCGCCGGCGCCGGCCGCCTCGCCGGCCGACGTGCCGCTACCCACGCCGCCGTCCACGCCTGAACAGCTGACCCGGCAGGCCGAGGCGGCGCTCAAGCAGACCGACTACGACGCCGCGCAGCGGCTGGCGCTGGAGTCCTGGCGCAACGGCCCGCAGCGCGGCCAGCTGTGTGCGCGCAACTGGCAGATCATCGCCAGCGTGCGCACGCACCTGGGCGATACCAGCGGCGTGGACACGGCGCGCAAATGGGTGGCGCAATGCATGGCGGGCGGCAAGTAGGGAGAGGCGGGGCGGGGGGGTGGCGCCCACCCCCCCCCCAAGACGCGTTAAAGCCCC